>NZ_CP112932.1:900000-1050000 GCF_034366785.1 Candidatus Trichorickettsia mobilis | reverse complement strand
GTAATCACAGCCCACCCTACTCTAACTAAACCAGGATCAATACCAAGTATTATCATTAGACCTCTTTCATAACTTAATTTATAGCTGGTTTGTAATTTTGTCATCAAAATCGAGAGTGTTCAATAGACCTCTTGCATAACCTAGAGACGGTTGAGGAATTTTTAAGAAAAACGAAATCGAGTACCGTAGCGTACCCTTGTTTGCTGCGGAACTTCGCCTGCGTTTTGACAACAAAATTACCAACCGGAATAGGTTATGCAAGAGGTCTAATAAACCATATGCATCAAGTTAAGAATAAAGAGACAAATACACTTGCTTCTGAACTGAGGAACCTGCATAACTACCGATAGTGTCATCCCGAAATGATATCCGATAGTTATAAGGAAAACCCCAGGTGGACTAGCAATGACGGTTCATATCGTCTCTTTTTCCTTAACTTGACGCATATGGTTTATTAACCACTCTCTCAAAATCAGCTTGATTTAGAATTTATTTTCATAACATTTAATTCATCGAAAAACTTAGTTTCAGCCTGTCTGGCTTTTTCCTGGTAGATATTGACACGATTTTGCTGAGCAATTTCAAATTTTTTTAACTCCGCAAACTGTACTGATAATTCTAACTGTAACTGCGAGATTCTATAGTCTAAAGAGTAGATTTGTTCAAGCAAACGTTTTCTACTATTTTCAACATGTTTTAAATAAGTATCTAAAATGAACGCATATTCACTACCTGTATACTTATTGGCTTCTATAACAGCTTGGCTCACAAGCTCCGTTAAAGATTTATTTAAATTACTTCTCTCGATATCCAAATCATTAATTTTACGACGTAACCCATTGAGCTTATCTTCATGAAGCCTAATTAACGTTTTAAAAGTTTTAATTTTTTTTGCTACCATTAATTATAAACTCTATTCTTTGATGCTTAAGATATCCCCTAACTGCTGATAACTTTCACTCATAGCACAGATTTCATTCGGTTTTTGACTAAGAAAAGTCTCAAGCTTATTATAGTAATTAATAGCTAAATCCACATCAGGATCAGCACCTTTTTTATAAGCACCCAACCTAATCATTTCAGCCATATCATGATAAATTGACAACATTCGTTTGGCAAAATTGACCTGTCTGTTTTCTAAATCTGAATTACACTGAGGCATCGCTCTAGATACACTTTTTAGCACATCTACAGCTGGAAACCTTCCTCGTTCAGCTATACTTCTATCCATTACTATATGACCATCAACCGTACCACGTACCGTATCACTAACCGGCTCATTTTGATCATCACCTTCAACTAAAACAGTAAATAAACCAGTGATATTTACACCATTAACCCCAGGACCAGCTCTTTCCAATAATTTCGGTAACTCACTAAATACCGATGGTGTATATCCTTTAGTAGTTGGCGGTTCTCCGATAGCTAAACCTATCTCACGTTGAGCCATGGCAAATCTCGTAATTGAATCAATAATACATAATACTTCTTTGCCATGATCACGAAAATATTCAGCAATAGCCATCGTCGTATAAGCTGCTCGTTTACGCAGCAGCGCCGACTCATCGCCGGTAGCAACAACTATCACTGCCTGTTTTAACCCATCTGCTCCTAAATATTCTTCTATAAATTCCTTTACCTCTCTACTACGCTCTCCTACCAACCCAATCACCTTGACATCTGTCGCTGCATATTTCGTAAGCATAGAAATTAATACAGATTTACCAACACCGCTTCCAGCAAATATTCCCATTCTTTGACCATAACAGCAACTGGCAAACGTATCTATTACTTTAACTCCAAGATCAATTTTAGCTCCAATCCGCCCACGTTTTTGTGAAGCCGGTGGTTGAGCCTTCAACTGATAAGCTGATCCACCAACTTTTAATGGACCAAGTTCATCTATAGGCTCGCCAAAAGCATTAACTATCCGTCCAAGCCATGACATATCGGGAGCTATAACGTTATCATGTCGATATACTTCGACTAAAGCGCCAGAGCCTATACCCTCAGTATCATTAAATGACATTAACAACACTGTATCATTACTAAAACCCACTACTTCACAGAGAATTTCTTGTGTTTTTTGGATGTCTCGTATTTTACACCTTGAACCAATCGCTACGAAATCATTAATTCCATTGCATTCAATCAGAATACCTTTAATCGATATAACTTTACCGTAAATTTTCAATGAGTTAATATCTTCAACTTGCTGTCGTAGACACTCAAAACCCGAGATAATATTCATAATACCATTCCTTAAGGAGAAGATTTAATAGAGCTCTCTTAATCACACGAGAGAGGTCTATTTTATAAATTTCTTTTACTAGAAGCCGGCGAAAAGAAATTACCCTGCATACCATCTACTTTTATATCAATCAAAAATTTGGCAATTTCACCATTTTCAACAAATTCAGCAACAGTTTTTATACCTAACTCTTCAGAAATCTTAACTAAAGTCTCAACAAAATACTGACTATGTCGATCATTAACAACGTTACGTATATAACTACCATCAATCTTAATAATATCGATTGGCAAATTCTGGAGTTGCTTGAATGAAGTGAAACCAGAACCAAAATCATCTAAAGCAAACCTACAACCAAACTTGTGCAATCTATCAATAAACATTTTGGTGTTTTCATAATCTTCATTTATTGATGTTTCAGTAATCTCAATAATTAATCGTGATGCTACATCACTATGTTTTCTTAACAAACTCTCCGCTATTTCAAGTAAATAACTATCTAAAATACCAATATTTGATATATTAACCGACAAACTAATCTCAGATGCATTTACCAATTCATTTACCGCCATTCTGAGCACAATTTGATCGATTATATTAATCAATCCTTTACTTTCTGCATCTTGAATCACTCCACCTACAGATACTAAATTATTATGATCATCAGGCATTCTCAGTAGACATTCATAGTAATGCGTATGGCCAGTTTTACGATCTACTATTGGTTGATATGCAAAGACCACAGTATTACTCTCTAGAGCTTTCCTTAGCTTATTTAGTTTTTTATTAGAGGTTTTAATAATTTCTAAATTATGTAATCGACTGTCATAGGATTTATAATAACAACTACGATCTTTATCATGAACCAATAATCCGGCCAAAAGAGCGTATATCTCATCAGCATTATTGCTAGCTCCAGGAAAATCAATGCTAGCAATTTTACAATTCATATAAGCGAACTCAATTTGTTCATTGGTATATAGCTGCGATGCAGTATAAGCTTTATAGACAAATTTCTTTATTAACTCATGATCGCTGTTAGGTAAAATCACTAATACTTTATTATGTTCAATTTTACTATAAGCCGGTGTTATCATCTCGTGACAAACTTGTCTTATAATTTTATTAAGATCATTCATTATATGTTTAGCAATAGCAAAACCACAAACAGCTTGTAACTCATCGTAATTAATCAATTTAATTAATACACAATAACCAGATTGCATATCATTAATTTGTATTTGGATATCTTCTGTTGACTCTATGTTTAACATAAATTTCTAAATATACCTTTCACAACCAGATATGAAGTCTATTAGCGCTTATCAAAACAATAACTTAATAATACCAAGATATTAAAAAGTTACTAAAAAAAACGAATGGTAAGCATCCGCAATATATTAACTAACACACGAAGACGTACGAATCTCCAAATTTGTTACATCAAATCTTGAAGTATCGCAGGTATATCTATATTTGTTGATGCATTAACAGTATACTAACAAAAATCTAATAGCAAGTAATCAAATATGCAACGTAGTGAACGGATAAAGCAAAAATTAGCTGCGCTAAAACCTCATCATCTCGAAATTATTGACCAAACATCTTTACACGTTGGACATGCCGAACATGCCGATGATTCTGAAACTCATTTTTTCATTAAAATATCGGCTGATATACTTAAAGAAAAAACTCGCTTAGAACAACACAACATCATTAATAAGTTATTAGATGATGAGTTTAATAACGGGCTACATGCATTATCGATCAAAATTTGCACTTAAATTCTAAGAGCCTGTCAGATCAGTGCATCTAAGAGGTAATTTTGCTCACTCAAAATTCATTTCCGTTCCGCAACAAACTAGAGACTGCTTGCGGCACCCGACTTCGTTTTTTCTAAAAATTCCTCTCTTATATCTACTGATCTGACAGGCTCTTAGCAAAAAAACTGCAACTTAAGAATATATCTCGTCACTGTTGTTGATTATAACTAGATAATTTGCTATAAACGAGTATTTAACAATATTAATAAGCGGTCGTGGCGGAATGGTAGACGCGCAGCATTGAGGGTGCTGTTCTGACTCAGAGTGGAAGTTCAAATCTTCTCGACCGCACCAAAAACTTAAAATAAATATCTATTTTACTTATTAAGTCTTTATGAGAATATTCGCAGAAACCTACACCTCAAGTTAAGGAAAAAGAGAAGATTACTTAACTTGACGCGCATGGTTTATTGAACACTCTCCACTTATAAATTTATCTTCCTACTAACTTCAGAGCGAAGTTGGATGATTACTTATACAAAATTCCTAGTGTCAAAAACATGTATGCACCAGAAAAAATATCAGCCGATAATTATGAAGCATTCATCGAAACTTTCGAACATATTATTGATTTAATTAATCACGACAGGTTAGAGCAAGCAATAGCTATTTTGACTACACTACATTACTCAGAGCTTGCAGATTTTTTAGATAATGCTAATGATAAACTTCATAAAAAGATCTTGCCACTTTTAAGTGACAAGATCAAACCAGAAACCATGCTATGGCTTAGTGATAATGCAAAACATTCAGTAATCGAAGTACTTGGCATTGAAAAATCTTGCGCTCTACTTGATCAATTAGCGATAGAAGATGCCATTGAAGTCATAGAAACTATCGACGATGAAGTCAAACAACTGATTGTCGCCAATTTCAATAACGATAAACAACAACAAATCATCGAAGGATTTACTTATCCAGAAGATACTGTCGGTAGGATCGTAGAAAGAAATTTTATTTCTTTTCAAGAATATTGGACAGTGGGTCAAGCTATTGATTTTATTCGTCAAACTCATCCACAACGTGATTTTCACGCAGCAATCGTAGTAGACAACCGCTATCGTCCTGTAGGCAATATTTTACTTAGTACCTTGCTTAAATATTATAGACGTACCATGATTAGAGAAATTATGAATAGTGAATTCAAAGTAGCCAACACTTTGACCCCACTTACTGACATTGCTTTTATATTTAAGAAGTATGCCCTAACTATTGTACCAGTGGTAAGTAAGAGCGGTAAATTAATCGGTAGCGTATCTGTAAATAACATGATTTATATTGTTGACCAACAAACAGAAAAAGAAATTATGCAACTTGGTGGAATTCATACTAGAGACACCTTTCTTACCATCTTTCATACAGCTCGACACCGCTTTCCCTGGTTGTTTATCAATTTAATCACCGCTTTTGTGACATCACTGATTATTGGACAATTTAGCGCCACCTTAAAGCAATTAATTACTCTTGCAGTAATTATGCCAATAGTGGCTTCTATGGGAGGAAACGCCGGCACTCAAGCTATGACTGTCACCGTCCGTGCCTTAGCTAATAAAGATATTAATCATACTAATATAATCAAAGTGATTTTAAAAGAAACTATGGTATGTGGATTGAATGGATTTCTTTTTGCATGCATCAGCGCCAGCGCCAGTTTAGCCATTTTTACGGATTTATATCTTAGCATTATTTTTGGCAGCGCAATATTCATCAATTTTATTATCGCCGGATTATTTGGAGCGATGGTCCCAATCGCTTTAGAAAAACTTGATATTGATCCCGCTACAGCCTCTGGCGTATTTCTGACAACTATTACCGATGCATCAGGATTTTTTACTTTCTTGACACTAGCTTATATCTTACTTGCTTAATTATACAAGAAATTTAAAATTATTAATTATTATATTATAATTCAATTGCATATTTTAATATAATATGTAATAATATTAAATATAAGGTTAAATTATTATGAGTAAATTCAACACAAGCGACCATGAGTATCTAGAATCTATAAATATCATAAATACCCAACTAAGTTTGGGCAATTATGCACAAGCAATCATCAGCTATCAGGAGTTAGCCCAGCTAATACCAGTAGCTATCACCAAAGATAGCAACCTTAATTATAATATAGCTAATGCTTACGAAGCTATAAGACAATATAATAAGGCGCAAGAATGTTATCTCAAAGTAATTGCACTTAATACACATCTCGAACTTTGTGCTAAATCCTATCTTCATGCTATAAATATTTGCAAATTTTCTGGGCAATATGAAAAGATTAATGAGTATCGTGATTCCGTGCTTGCACTTATACCTGAGATTGATCTTTCTCATTTGAAAGAAGATGATACTTATCTTACAAATTTGCTACATAGCCAAGGTGAGGAGCTCTTTAATACAGGCGATTTTGGCAATGCACTTAAGTTCTATCAAGCTATAGATAATGTATATCCTAACTACCAGCGAACATCTCAATATCAACTTGTTTCTTTTAATATTGCAAATACTTACTCAAAATTAGAGCAATATTCAGAGGCAATAGAATATTATAATAAAGCACGTACACAAATACAGAGTAAGAATGAGAATATGATAACAAAGCTGGATAAAGAGAAATACGCTGATATTTGTTACAATTTAGCTCTAGTATATACTAATTTGCAAAATTACAAAGAAGCAGAAAAGTATTTTAAGACCGCAACAATTTGTGATTCTAATCATGTCGGCGCTCATTTAAGCTACGCTAAACTTCTTATGCATTTTGGTGATTATCAATCAGCGCTTGGTTTCCTACACAAAACACATGAGTTAGATTATAAAAATCATGCTGCTCATGCTAATATTATTCAAAGCTATTGTAAGTTGCACAAAATTGACAAAGTACTTGAATGTTTAGCGGACACGATGTCAATACTTACTACCGGTATGAAGAATTATAGTCATTATAGCGATCAGCATGATGGTACGTATCAACAACTAGTATATAATATTAGAAAACAAAGCAAGCTCCAACTAAATGACCTACAATCACAATGTAGTATGTTAGTAAAAATAAAGGAGTATTTCGATGTACTGCAGCATAAATTAAACTTTAACTATCACGAAATTATCGAATCTCAAACTGAGATTATTAACCTACTATTTGATAATGCTCAAGAACTCTTTAGCGCCAATGATTTTGCTGAAGTGCTTAAATATTTTCAAATTATAGAAAAGTTTAACGCCAACTATCAACGATCACCTGAGTATCAGCCTATTTCTTTTTGTATCGCATATACTTTGCAACAATTGGAGCAATATTCAGAGGCAATATCCTATTATAACAAAGCACTTGCACATAATAGCGAGGAAATACTAATGTTGTTAGATGCTAAAAAATATGTTGATACTTGCTACAATCTAGCTATAGCTCATAGTGGTTTACAGAATTATAGTCAAGCAATTGAGTGTTTTCAGACCGTAATTCAGTACGATAAAACTAATGTTAGTGCTTATAAAAATTGTGGCTACGCTCTTTGTCTGTTAGGCCAGTATGAAGAAGCAGCGCTATTTTTTGAACAAGCAATAAAATTAACACCTAACAATATTGAACTTTACTTTGATAAAGCTATAGCACTTGTCAAGTCAGGCGAACTAGAAGACTTAGCGCAAGCTGCTGAATGCTACGAGCAAGCACTAGCATTACTACCTGTTGATACTTATGAAGCTTATGAGACTCAAGGTAACATACTACACCTTAGAATTGCACAGCTTGAGCAACAACAAGGTGGGGATCAACAAAATCTACAACTAAAACATGATCTATTAGCACAAAAGGTTGAGTATTTAAATAAAATGCTTGAACTTAAAGATGACCAAGAAATCATGCACATCAAAGCTCATGATCTATTAGAGATAGCACAAATAGAGCAAATGATTCCATACAGTGTTGACACTTCTGATATGACCGTAATTGGAGATGTTAACCAATATCAATCATCATGACTATAAAACTTGCGATTCCTACGTATCCTCGTTTAGCTTGAAGAATTTGGTAAAGATAAGACAATGTCATCCCGAAATAAATTCAGGATGACATTACCAACTCTTCATTTGCACGAAGTATATTCATATTTGTATAGATGTGGTGAGCCCGCCGGGACTTGAACCCGGGACCACATGATTAAAAGTCAAGTGCTCTACCAACTGAGCTACGGGCTCATTATCTTTTAAGGTGATTGATATTATTTTAGTTTCAAGAATGATGTAAACACCATAATTTGGTTTTACTTTATCGAGCAAAAAAGCTACCATGTCAATTATTATTTTAGATTGAAGGTAAAATGTATACTTCCAACGTTGCCGTTATTATTCCATCAAGACTAGGATCGGAGCGGCTGAAACAAAAACCACTACAGCTTATAGGCGATAAAAGCATGATTGCACATGTAGTAAATCAGGTACAAGCTACTGGTCTAAAAAACATTTACGTTGCTACCGATTCTGAGCTCGTTGCCAATGAAGTAATTGCAGCTGGCGGGAAATATATTATGACTAATACTGATTGCACATCAGGAACAGATCGAGTTTATGAAGCCCTACAAAATCTTGACCACCAGCAACAGCTTAAATATGTGATAAATGTACAAGGCGACATGCCTTTTATAAAAGCTTCTGTCATCTTAAATGTAATAGCATATTTAAAAAAATCACAATATGGTATCGTCACTCCGGTAGCTAAGGTAGGTATTGATGTTGCCAACAGCAGCAGTAATGTTAAGGTAGTGGTAGATAACAACTACAAAGCCTTATATTTTTCTCGTAGTATGATTCCCTTTGGTGCCACAGAATTTCTATATCATATTGGTATCTATGGTTTTCGTAAAGATACTCTCGAAAAATTTGTAAAATTGCCGCAATCAGCATTAGAAATACAAGAAAAATTAGAACAGTTAAGAGCTTTACAACATGACATAGATATAGGTATATGTTATGTTGATGATATACCTATTTCAGTAGATACGATAGATGATTTAAATAAAGCAATTGAACATTATAATTTGCTAAAATCAACAAGCTGAAATACATTTAAGTAGAAATAATTTAAACAAATAATGCAAACATTATGCGGCAAATATTTAGATCTCTCTCGAAAGTACTATCAAGCATTGCTATGATATTAATAAGTTTTACTGCTTACGGTGAAACAAGAATTAAGGATATAGCAGCTATTGAAGGTGTGCGTGAAAACTTGCTGGTAGGTTACGGATTAGTTGCCGGACTAAATGGTAGTGGTGATAATTTAAATAATGCCATATTTACCAAACAAGGTTTAACAGATTTCTTGGAACGTTTAGGAATTAATACCCAAGGTGATACTAATATAAAAACTAAAAATATTGCTGCAGTAACTGTCACAGCAAACTTACCTCCTTTTTCTAGGCAAGGATCAAGAATTGATATAAAAGTCAGTACGTTAGGAGATGCAAAAAGTCTAAAAGGTGGAACTTTACTGGCTACACCATTACTTGGTGCTGATGGTAATGTTTATGCAGTTGCTCAAGGTTCAGTGACAATACCGGAATTTACTCCCGCTGCAGCAGAAGTAAAAACTAGAAATATGTCTGTAGAAACTACTGGATACATCCAAAGCGGGGCAATAGTAGAAAATGAAATTGATTTTCAATTTTCTTCTTTAACTCATATTAAATTTTCATTGTATTCGCCTGACTTTAGCACAGCAATTTCTGTTGCTGAAGCAATTAACAATTATATACCTGGTAATACCGCAGTAGCACTGGATGCAGCAACAATACAAGTAACCGTGCCTAGTTACCGCAAGGATGATATGATTGAATTTATTGCGGAAGTTGAAAAATTAAATGTTAAGCCCGATTATAAAGCTAAAATTGTGATTAATGAGGCTACAGGCACTGTAGTTATTGGCGATAAGGTTCATATAAGACCGGTAGCAATCGCACAAGGGAATTTAGTTGTAAATATAGGGCAATTGGATTACGATAAATTAAGTCCAACAATGCCTGAGGCTAAACAGGATTTGGTCAACAAATTTGTAAATGACAAACGTGGTAGAGCTGTTCATGAATTAAGTGAGGGAGCAACACTAAGTGAATTAGTGTCCGGTCTTAACAAACTTGGAGTTTGGCCACGTGACATTATTAGTATTCTACATAATATGAAATCTGTAGGTGCTTTGGATGCTGTCATTGAGATAAGATAATATAATACTCGGTGAAAATTGAGAATTGCGTTGTCGTCGTTAGAGATCTCCAGTGCTCGCGTACCTTATGTACGCTCCGCGCTTCGACTCTACGACTCCTAGCACTTCTTCAATTTTGACCTTCGTATATCCTGTTTACGTACCACATGTTCATGAAGTTATAATATGCCACTCAGTAATTCCTTAGGTGTAAATCCCGTTCCGGCAAAAGTTGAAACAAATCGTTATCATGAGTTGCGTGAACAACAAAAACAAAAAATTAATAATGCCAACTCTATTGCTACTGAGCAAGTAAATAGCTCGCAGAATAAAGCGAATGATTTTAATACATTGGTGAAGAAAAACTTAAATCCTCAATCGTCACAAATTTCTAGCATCAACAAAGGAAAAATACCAAACGTTAGTGAAAATGGCATGAATATTGCTTCTAAAGAATTAGAGCAAAAAAAAGAATTAGCAGGGCAACTGGCAAAATTGGTTCTTACTGCTCTATGGCAGGAAATGTTCAATACTGTTGAGATATTTAAAGCAGCGCATGAAGATCCAGGGGTAGAACTCTATCAGAAACAGTTGTTACAAGCTTGGGTTGAGAATAATCCAGAAGTAACTGAAGTTGAGCGAAGTATCTTTGAAGAAATAAAAAATAAATAGTATTAATTATGCATGATAAAAAAACGATAATGTCAAAAAATATCAATGTTATACTAAATTCATTGCTTATCAGCATTGATTCATTCATTATTTTCTTAAAGAAAGAAAATAAATTGTTGTTACAAGGTGATGTTAATAATGCTGCAAAAATGCTGGACAAGAAATATGAAATCTTAGTTAATTTTCAAAAAATTGAATCAGACCTTCACTCTTCTCTACAGGAACATGATGTTGCGAATGATCAACAAGTGAAAGGAATCTTTGAGAAGGCAAAAATAAAATACAATTCACTACATGATTTAATGCAAGAGAATGAAATTTTATTGCGTAGCAATATTGAGATAGGGGAAAAAATAATGGAAATATATAATTCTTCTAGAGTTAACCAGCTAGTGAATCAGTACGGATATAATAAAGATGGCCAGATTGCGGCTACGCAAAATCTTGAAAAAATTATGCCAGCAATTAACGTAAATAATAAAATCTAAACTTAATAGGTATAGAAATGAAAGTTAACTATGCATCTTTAACTGAAGCCAAAAAAGCTCTAGGAGATATTGCTGATAATATACAAAGAGCTAATGTGCCTCAATCTTCCGGCATCGATCCTCATTTTGTTGAAGATGTGCGTGGCAATGTATCAAGGATTGAATCTATATCAATACGTCGTGGCGATATCCAGATAGCAAAAGCGCTTCGTTCTAGTATAACTCAAGTTTCTGGGGTTGGAGTAATTGAACGAAGCTTGCAATCTCTACAACAAGCACTTGGTGATCCTAGTGATCAATCTAAGTCAAGTTTAGTGATGGCGGTAGTAAATTTTACTAGTAGCGCTAAATCATTAGCTGCTAATCAGGATCCTTCAATAAAACAATTTTTTGTTACAAACTCTATCAAATTAGCCGATACAATTTCTGATATTACAACAAAAATTGATGCATTGAGATATGATGCCGACCAAAATTTACAAGGAAGTATACAAGAAGCAAATCAAATTATCAGAGATTTAAAAGTGCTTAATGAGCAAATAAGTATCTCTGGTTCTATTAGGCTGTTTGACCAGCGAGATAGATTGCTAAATCAGTTGGCAACTCATTTTGATATTAGAGTCAGGTTTGGAAATAGAGGAGAAGCATTAGTTTCAAGCACTAATGGCGGTGCAACTATTTTAGATCAAACTGGTGGATATGCACAACTTAGCTATGCTGGTTTGTTATCACAAGAAGCAATGATTGGAGGGGCGTCCTTAAATCCGGTAAACCTTGATTGGTACAATCGTGATAATCAAAAAATAAGCAGTACCGAAGTAATAAATAGCAACAGTTTAATGGCCTCTCAAATTGCTGGTGGTGCAATCAGTGCTAACATTAAGTTACGTGACCAGATACTACCAGATTCAAAGGAAACTCTTACAGCACTTACTAAAACCATAGCTGATAGAGTGAATAAAATGCATAATAGTGGCTCACCATTTCCACCAAAAACTAAATTTACTAGCAATAAGCTAGTAAGTTTATCTCAAATTGGCTCTTGGGGAGGAGGTATTAAAGTTGCGGTTGTTGGTAGCCAAGGTGAGGAAGTTGAAGGTTCTTCTGGACCGATAAGAGATATAGAGATAAATTTAGAAAAACTGCCAAGTTTAAATGGCAATGGCAAACCTAAAGTCGCTGATATTGTCAAAGAACTTAATGAATCATTGAATTCAGGAATTAGCAGTAATCGGCTATCAATTGGGGAAGTGTTTGATCAACAACCAGTGGGAGTAGCGATTCCAAATCAGTATTTAGTAAATGACATTAAATTAGTTGGTAGATCGAATATTGATAATGCTGGTATTAATGCTGGAATACTGACCTTTGATTTTGAAATAGATGGTAGTCAGTATTCTGGTAGTAAAGTTGAGATTCTTGGAGTTGCGGTTTCAGGCGGTGGAGCTCTTGTAAGCCAATTACCAGAAGCATTTAATTTAGCAAAAGGTACACATATTCGTACTAACCAACCAATTACTGTTAGAGGTATTAATGCTGCACATGATATCGATGTTCAAATAAGAGTAATTGGAGACAACGGAGTTGTGCGAGAAGGTACAGCTAGATTTTCTGTTAATGCAGCAAATCCAAATATGATCAATCAAAGAGTAGTGGGAACACCTCAAGCTGGAAATATGCACCAAGCACCACCACCGGGCTTAATAACTCATCTACCTATTGCTACTGCCAGATTAGTAAAAGCAGACGGCAGCAGAATAAATGATGATGATGTATATACAGAAGGTTACTTACAAATCGAAACCACAAGTAAGGAGCTTGCTTTAATAATTGATAGTAGCGATAGTAAGGACTTAGGTTTTAACACTGAGTCAGCTACTGATAGAGGCTTTGGTCATTTTTTTGGTTTTAATGATTACTTTAATTGGAATGAAAAATCTGGTGAGTTGGAAGTCAATCCTGAAATTGCTACAGATGTTAATAAAATATCAATGGGAAAAGTAAGCTTAGGTGGAAGAGTAGATATTATTAAAGTAGGTGACACTCGCGCAACAATGGATATGCTCTTTGCAGGAAATCCTGCACCTGGTGATACTGTTACTATTGCGGGACAGCTTTTTACTTTTAGAGCTGCTGGTCCTCTTGCTGCAAATGAAGTGTTAATAGGCGGTGGCTTGCCCGCTACTATGGCCAACTTAGCAAATACAATTACTGCTACTAACGGTTTGCTAGTAGATGCCGTATCCAATGGACTAGATACCATTACTTTAGCAGCAAAGAATCCTGGTCTATCTGGTAATAATATACAAGTTGCTGTTAATATGGGAGGAGGAACAAATGTGACTCTTACTGATGGTGCTGCTGTAGTAACCGGACCACTTGCCATTATACCTGCAACAATTTTAGGAGGTGGTACCGACAAAAATGCTAATGTTACCATAAATAGCAGCAGAATTGGCAATGCTTCAACGCAAGTAGTACAACTATTAAGCGATTTAGACAAAAAGATGATAACTGTAGAAGGAACAAAGCTAGTTCCAACATTTTCTGCTACACTAAATGGAGTGACCACTATAATTGCCAGTAGTTTAGCTGGACAATTAGGAACAGCTAAAAATGATCTAAAAGTTGCAGAAAATGTATTAGAAACTATGACTAAGCTACGTAATGATAATAGTGGTATTGATAAACAAACTGAATATTTAAAAACGCTTGATTTACAAGATCTTCTTAACGCTATTACTGCAACAATCAGAATAACAAACGATATTAATAAAATGATAATAAATAGTATCGCGGCAGCTGCTGCGTAATTTCAGGAGAACCATTATGACTAACTCTTTCCACATATTAGACATAATTAACACTATTCCAAATAGCTCTGTAAGCACAATTAACAAAGCAAAGCAGGGATTCGTTGAAGCTAGTAAAGGCGATACACGTCGCTATGACACACAAGATAAGTTACGTGATTCTGGCACATTTAATGAATTTCATAGAATCCAAAGTCAGTCTGCTGCAATAACTGGTTTTAAATTGAACATCACCACAACTACTATAAGATTAGGTCAAGAGCGAGATGCTCTAACTAAAATCATAGACGTAATAACCCGTTTAAAAGAAGCTATACCTGATAATGCAAATGCAGCCGGTACATTTACCGACAAAGCAAATGCTGCATTACCACAAATTCAAGAACTACTAAATATTCAAATTGTTAATGGCTCATATTTATTTGGTGGAGTTGATTCCAAACATCCTCCTTGTGGTGACTTGGTTGCAGTCAGTAATCTTGATGCTGATGGTGATGTTACAACTAATTATACTACCTCTGCACCAAATCCAATAAAAGTACAAGTATCTGAGTTAGGCACAGTAACAGTTGGAAATATATATGCTGGTATGGCAGGAGTTGCCCAAGCAATAGGAGCTATGAATTTGCTAAAAGCTCCTATTCCCGATCCAGTAGCAATAGATGAAGCTTTAAATCAGGCAACTGCCTTACTTGGTCAGGCAATTGCGCTAATTGGTATAGAACAGGATAAGCTTAAAGCTGCCACAGCAGATAATGATTCCTTATCAAAACGAAATATACAGACCATAACCGAGGTATTTCAACGTGAGCAGCCAGAAATTGCTGCAGCCGTTAAAAATGCTGGAGATGGTTATGGATTTTCTTTAAAAATATTCAAGGCACAACTCAATACTTTACAAAGAATATTTGATATTTTCTAATTTAGAGAGTATTCGCAAAAACCTACGCGTCAAGTTAAGGAAAAAGAGACGATATAAACCGTTTTGTTTGAGCTATTCACTCGTCTAAACTGAGGCGTTGGCGAAGCAACCTAGTCAATTGCCATACGAGTTCTAGATTGCTTCGGCTGTGTTTCAGCTCAGACACGCGGTCGAGAGATTGCTATGATGGAAGTTCAATATAATTCAGATTAATGTGTATATATATAAACAGCTTACTATACAATCTAGCTACTATAAACAAATCTTGTCATATTTAAACTCTGCCGGTGGTCTTTCTAGATTAGTTGGTGGTTGTGTTAGAGACGCTATACTTGGTAAACCGAATTTCGATATTGATATTAATACTACCTTATTACCTGAACAGGTAATGTCTGTTTTATCAACAAAAAATAATCTTAAGATCGTACCAACAGGAGTAGCTTTTGGTACGATTAGTGCATTTATAGGTAATGAGCGTTTTGAAATTACTACCTTACGCCAAGATATAGGCTGTGATGGACGACATGCCAAAGTAGTATTTACCACAGATTTTAAGCAAGATGCCGCAAGGCGTGATTTTACCATTAATGCACTTAGTTACTGTCCATTCACAGAAACTATTTATGATTACTTTAATGGTATTCAGGATATATCAGATAAACAAGTCATGTTTATTGGTATACCACAGCAACGCATTCAAGAAGATTACCTAAGGATATTACGTTTTTTTAGATTCTCATGTGACTACGCCAAGCGAATTGATCCTGAGGGCTTAAAAGCTTGTGCTGAATTAAAACACAAATTAAGCACTCTATCTTTTGAGCGAATTAAAGCAGAAATTGATCGTTTAATTGACTCAGATAATGCACCCACTATCCTACAACAAATGGATAATCAAAATATACTGCCGTATATTTTTCCCTGGCAATGGGATTATAATGCCTTAGCAAAAGGTAATGACTTCGCTCAAAATATTAGCATTAAACTCACAAGAAGTATTAAATACAGCCTATTGTTTCATGCTGAAATCTCTTTAACTAACCAACAACTACTTAGCTTTAAATTTTCTAAACATGATTCAGAAGAAATATTAAATATCTTGAGTTTAATTCAAGAATCGCAGCATCTACCAATATATTATATGTTAAAAAAATTATGGCAAAATTTTGATAATTATCCAGAATATATTACGGCAGTCGTAGTAACGAGTTATACCAATTCCGAAGTTGCCAAAGAATTTATAGCAACACATATTAACACCACAAAACCACTATTTCCTATTACTGGTAATGATTTATTAAAAATTGGTTTCCATGGTAAGGCCTTAGGTACCATGCTCTCAAAGCTTAAGTCCTTATGGATAGATAGTGATTTTACTATAACCAAGCAACAACTATTGGATATAGCCTGTGACCTCAATGCTAATTCGACTTAATTGACTATAAACTTATAACCATCATATAATGGTCTAATATTCTTTGGTAGCCTGGTTGATATTTCATGATAATCAATGGTATGCTGCATGTTAGTTAAGAAGATTTGCTGCGGTTGATATTCTTCATTCCATTGCAATATTTTATCAAGTCCAGCATGAGTTTTACTAGATTGATCACCAGTGCAATCTAAAACCCAAATCTCAATATTATACAAATATTGCTTAGACTCTACCGGAAAATCAACTATATCACTGGAATATACAAAATTTTTAATCCTAATCCCGATACTGTCAATTGATCCATGATGTTGCCGAAATAGCTGTAAGCTAAGGTTTCCTATATTTAATTTGTCAAAAAAACCTATGGAATTCATGATCAATTGCTTATTAGTAAATAAATATTGATACCGATGCTCCACTGCTGCAGCTGTAGTATAATCAGTGTAAATATTTAAAGGCCGTTGCTGAATTCGTGTGAACAACCTTAAATTATCAATCCCAGCGACATGATCTGCATGATCATGTGTTAATATTGCTCCATCTAGCTTATTTATTTCAGCTTGCACTATTTGATCTTTTATATCAAAACCAAAATCTACCAGGATATTACTATTCTCATCACTAATAAATATTGCGGATCTAGTTCTTTTATTGTAGAGTGAATTTGATTTACAAACTTTACAGCTGCAACCGATCATCGGTACACCAACTGACCCTCCACAACCTAACACTGTTACTTGAAACATATATATACAATAAGATGTTTGAAATATTTTATAATTTTTACGGTTGGAATCAAAAATTATTTGTACTGATAAACCTTAGCACTAATATTGGTATATTGCCATATTTTTTACAAATTATTACCTGGTCTTTCTTTATTGGTAATTTTGCTGTATATTATATAGTAAGTGCTATTTATTTTTATCTAAAATTACAAAAAATTTCTGACATCACTCAACGAAATTTAAAATTTTGGCTTATTTATAATGAACTAGCAAAAATCGGGATTATATATGTAGTTTTTGGTTTGGTATATAGCTTGCTTAAATTCTCTTTTAATTTACCAAGGCCATTTTGTTCATCACCACCAATAAATTTTGTCACTATAACTGACATTAGTACGGAAAGATGTCTGTCCAGCTTTCCTAGTGCTCATACAGGCCTTGCTTTATTGATAGCATATTGTATTTGGTCATATTTAAATGTCAAACAAAAGCTCTTTGCTGCTGGTATAGTGTTGATGGTTGGTTTATCACGGATTACTTTAGCAATGCATTATCCAGCAGATATTCTTTACTCTTTTTTAATTATTATTTTTGTAATTATTATTGGTAATATAATTTATAGATTGTTAATACAAAATCTACTTAAAACTATTGGCAATATTATAAATATTAAATTATTTGCAAATTGATTGATATTTATGAAATTAGAAAAAAATCAAGATGGTTATGCTATTAATAATTGACAATAATGCTACTCTAATTTTACAAAGAGCAACTTATGTAAAGCATTTAAAAATAGGAAAGAATATTACCATCGAACCAATCAATCACTTGCATGTGCTGGTAGATACTACAGAAATATCAGTTGCTGGAGAAAACAGTGCAATGGAAGATTCCAATTAATATTAATTAGATTAACTCAAACCAAATGATACTAATTAATACTCAACAACAATTAGATGAATTTTGTGATATCATCATTAATGACTCAAAAATAGTCTGTATTGACACTGAGTTTGAGCGTAGACACACATATTATGCAGAGTTAAGTATTATCCAAATTATTAGCAATAAACATCAGCTAGTGGTCGACGCTCTCGCTGGTTTAAATCTGACTAAAATCAAAAATATCTTGTTAAATGATCAAATTTTGAAAATATTTCATTCTCCACGAGAAGATTTTGAAATTTTTTATCATATTTTTAAAAAATTACCAAAGAATGTTTTTGATACGCAACTTGCCGCTAGAGTGACGGGATTAGGGATTGCATTAAGCTATAGTGATTTATGCAAAATTATTTGTAAGGTTGATATCGATAAAACTTATCAAACAGCTAATTGGCTACAACGTCCATTACCACATCAAATGTTACAATATGCAATTATAGATGTAGAATATCTGCACTCACTTTATCAATATTTACAGAACATTATAGACTCTCATCACTTAAATGATATTTATAATAATGCAATTATCACTTTATTAAAAACAGAAAATTATACTGTAAACTATACTGAGGCTTGGAAAAAGGTAAAATTTCAAGACCGTTCTAAAGATTTTATTTATCGAATGCAAATAATTGCCGCTTTCCGTGAAAGCTGTGCAATCAATATCAATATCCCTAAAAGACATTTCGCTACCGATGATGATTTGGTAAAAATTTGTTACTCTTTGCCTATAACTACCAAAGAATTACGTAGATTACAGTTGCATAGTTTACATATTGTCAGGGAAAAATATATGAACCAACTGTTTGATTTATGTCTAGGGTTACGTGAATCTAAGGAATTGCTTAATTTTGATATATAAATAATAATCAGTAACAAAAATCATTCAGAAAATAATAATTCATTTCTCTAAACAAAACTATAACTCTTTAAATCATTATTTACTCCAAGAAAATAGTTATAATCTTATTATTACTTTCATTGAGGCAAGAGATGGGAATGCTCCTCCTGCAATATATTTAGTTTCATTGAAATTGTATATGATAATATACTACTAAATTATCCTAAGTTATTAAAAAAGTTCTCAGATAATCATGGTAATAAAGTTACATCACACCTGATTAGCTTAATGAGTCATCTTAGTATTAATTGTAAAGATTTTGTGGAAGAAATTTGTGATAACGATAATTTGCAGGCCTTAGAGTTACTGATGGGCATAGATTCGAATGTTTATCAAGAAATGTAGAGCTTTCTCAATCGTGATATAGTAAAAATAAAATATTCTGATGGTAGCGAGAGAGGGAATTGAACCCCCGACATGCGGATTATGATTCCGCTGCTCTAACCAACTGAGCTACCTCGCCATAAAATATTATATATAGCGTCGGTCAGAGCCTTTTACTCTTTAAACTTTACGCACTTCACATGTGCTCACGTATTCTTACGCTTTGCGCAGTTCATGCTGCAATTTATCGTCCCAAGCTTACTGACTTTAGCTATAGCTTCTCTCACGTGAGTGTTCACGAGTTTTTTAGTTTGAATGTTAGTATGTCATCTACAAGGTATCATCACGAGAAGTCATTAAGCTCCGTGGTGATCCCAGAAATCAACTCGAGTAAGAGAGAGCCACGCACCTTATTAAAGAGCGGGTTGCCGTGCGAGTAAACACTTGCTCACAGTGATGACTTTTTCTAAAACCTATGAACAATGCTTACTATATCACTGGCACTACGTACAAAATTTTGTAGGCTTACTCTATAGCTTTACTATACCTAATGAAACCTATAGCAACTCTAAAGTTTATTCCTGAAATTTAATAAGCATCTCTCAGAGCCTGTCTTGAAAGTCTATATAAGAGGTAATTTTGTTGTCAAAACTCGTCTCCGTTCCTCACGTACCCAAAAGTACGCTGCGGTACTCGACTTCGTTTTTCCTAAAACTTCCTCTCTTATATAGACTTTCAAGACAGGCTCTCAGAAACTATACATTATTGCAGATGATTTATACACAGGCAGATCAGCATTTCTTAACAAACCTAAAATTATATTGGTCATCAAGTCAGGCGTGGTGTCTTTTGATACTACCTCTCTCGTATCAAGTTGCGTTTTAAGAGAGAGCTAATATCAGAATTTTAGTAATTTTGCTATAATTTTAGGCAGCTAAATTTCAACAACCACTAACTGCACAAATCCATTAACGTTTTGAGAACTGAGTACTCTTACGAGCCTTATGTCTACCATATTTTTTACGTTCGACAACTCTTGAGTCTCTAGTTAAGAAACCACCATTACGTAACATCTGATGTAATTCTGGAATAAACTCATTTAGAGCTCGTGCCATACCGTGTACTATTGCTCCTGCTTGTCCTGAACAACCGCCACCTTTTACTGTACAAGTAATATTATATTGACCGAGCACTTTAGTCATGGCCAAGGGCTGCAAAATGGTTTTTACATGAGCCTCACGTGGAAAATATTGATCCAATGATTTTTTATTTACTATAATAGCTCCCGTACCATGACTTACCCATACTCTGGCAATAGCGTTTTTCCTTCTACCGGTTCCATAAGCTTGTTTACTTTTGCTTTGCTCGGTCTGTTGTTTTGCAGTCGTGCTACTTTTAGTGCTTATCATCATATGAATTTAATTTCTTGTTTTTATTATTTTTATTCCCAAAGTCGTATATTTCAGGTTGCTGCGCTTGATGCGGGTGACTATCGTCTGGATATACATACAGATTGCTAACTTGCTTGGAACCCAAAACATTTCTAGTTATCATTCTTTTTACAGCGAGTTTTATAACACGCTCTGGGTGTTTTCCAACCAACATTTTGCCTGCTGTAGTAGTTTTGATTCCACCTGGAAATCCTGTATGCCGATGATAAAATTTCCCATCCTTAAGATCAGATTTTTTACCAGTTAAATGTACTTGAGCAGCATTCACTATTATTATATAATCGCCACAATCCATATGCGGAGTAAAGCTAGCTTTATGTTTACCACGCAACATCTTTGATACTTCAGCTGCTAATCTTCCAAGAACCACATCTTTTGCATCTATAACCCACCATTTTTTATTAATTTCTGATGGCTTTGCAGAATAAGTTTTCACGTTCAACACTCTATATTTTTATTTAGACTTTAGTACCCATAAGAAATAAATACATTTCCTGCTATAATATGTCAAGAATAATATTAGATCATGTCAGATCAGTAGATATAAGAGGTAATTTTATCTACTGATCTGACATGCTCCTAGACCTCTCCACTATATTCTAGTTGATTGGTAGATTCAGTTTTTGATTTACCAACAAATTTAAATTTTAAGTCACCAGACTTAGTTGCGGCAATTGATACGCTACCACCATTCTGCAACTTACCAAACAAAATTTCATCAGCAATTGGCTGCTTTAAAGTATTATCAATTATTCGATCTAAAATACGTGCGCCATTTTCTTGAGCCAAACAATTATTTGCTAAATATTTAGTCACCGATTGATTAACTGAAATTTGCACATCACGTTCAATTAACTGAGCAGCTAGCTCTTTTAGATTCTTTTCTATTATCATATTAATGATTTTATCATCTAAAGGATTAAATATGATAATACTATCCAAGCGATTACGAAGCTCTGGAGTAAACACCAAATTAATAGCTTCTAAACTTGCATTATGCTTCTTACTATAATCATTTCTACTAAAGCCCATAGGAGTCTTTGTGGCAGCCTCAGATCCCAGATTAGTGGTTAATATAATAATAGTATGACTAAAATTAACTTCTTTACCAGTGTTATCAGTTATTGTGCCTTCATCCATAATTTGCAGTAATAAATTGAGAATTTCTGGATGAGCCTTTTCGATTTCATCAAATAATACTACTGAATATTGATATTTATCTACCTCTTCAGTTAACTGCCCCCCTTGATCAAAACCAGTATATCCAGGTGGACTACCTAATAACCTGGACATTGAATGTTTTTCAGAAAATTCTGACATGTCTAACTGAATAAGTTCCATGTTACAAAATTTGGCCAGCTGTTTTGCCAACTCGGTTTTGCCTACACCAGTAGTACCGGCAAAAAGGTAACAACCGGTTGGACGTGTATTCTTTTTCAAACCGGCTCGTGATAATTTAATACTTGCAACCAGTTTGGCAACTGCTTCATCCTGTCCGAAGATATAATTTTTTAAATTTCCTTCCAAATCTCTTAAACCGACAATATCGCTTGCACTCACTGAAAGATTAGGAATATTAGCAATAGTTGATACTAACTCTTCAATATCTTTGACTGTAACAATAGGAGTACTATCTGGCATATTTTTAATATTCTTTCTTGCTCCAGCTTCATCCATCAAATCTATTGCTTTATCCGGTAGATGCCGGTCATTGATATATCTTACGGACAATATTACAGCAGCGGATAAAGCTGCATCATCATATTTAACCTTATGATGTTTTTCATAGTACCCTTTAAGACCTTGTAAAATATTAATTGTAGTTTGCTCATCAGGCTCATCTATAATAATTTTTTGGAAACGTCGTACAAGAGCCATATCTTTTTCAAAATAATTATGATATTCACGAAAAGTAGTAGAACCGATACAGCGTAATTCGCCTTTAGCAAATGCCGGCTTTAACAAATTACTGGCATCTAAAGCACCAGAGGTAGTAGAGCCAGCTCCTATTATTGTGTGTATTTCATCAATAAACAGGATAATTTCTGGTCTAGCTTTAAGCTCAGCAAATATTTTCTTTATTCTTTCTTCAAAATCTCCACGATATTTTGTTCCAGCAACTACACTACCTATATCTAAGGAGTAAACCACAGATTGTTTTAGCACATCAGGGACATCTCCTTTTTCTATCCTAAGCGCTAACCCCTCGGCTATTGCTGTTTTACCTACCCCAGGTTCACCTACCAATAAAGCATTATTTTTACGACGACGACACAATACTTCTATGGTTCTTTGGATTTCATTTTGTCTACCAACTAAACAATCTATATTACCATCACGTGCTTTTACATTTAGATTAACACAATAAGTATCCAATTCTATATGTTGAGATGTTGATTTTGACATTTGGGATTTATTTTTTATTATATTATCATGATTGCACTTATTTTTTTCAACTTTAGCTTTATTATCATATAATAAAGTTGAATAAGGTTCCGATTGAGACTGCCGTAATCCTTTTTTACCACTGTTTTTTGCTAGATAACTCAATACATGCTGTCTGGTTATATTGCTTTCTCGCAAACAATGAACAGCATATGCTTCCTGTTCTAAAAAAAACTCGGCAAGCATATAAGCCCCACTAACACGAGCTAACCCATTAGCTTGACCATGAATTGCTGCTCGTTGAATAATACGCTGAAACCCGGCAGTGGGCTTTATCTCATCCAGATTATCACGGTTCACTAATTCTGCTAAATCCTGCTGTAAATACCGACGTAGTTTTTTTACAACAATATCAGCATCAATTTTATAATATTTAAATAGTTTTTGCGTATCACTATCCTCAAGCAATGATAGTAGCAAATGTTCATATGTCGCATATTCATGATGATATTCATTAGCTATTGCCAAAGCCTTATTTAAGATAACTTCAATGTTTTTAGAGATCATAAATTACAAAATACTCCATGAATAAATAATTGGTTTGAAAATATAGATTTTCAGATTTTCATAATAAATATCTTATCCTTTTGTATATATATTATCAATTGATATTGGGTAAATTATTGCAACTCTGAACATACAAGCGTCTTTATCTTTAACTAAATATATTTATAGAATCTAATAATTATTGATATTTAATCAAGAATTTAGTATAATGCTATGGTAGGAATTGATATTATTTTATTTGTATAGATTTAATGAAATAGTTTTGCTATGTTTTATAGATCAACGCATTTATATCATTAGAACAAAATAGTGTGATATATTGACAACGATTACATCGTGCAGCTAATAGACCTCTTGCATAGCCTAAAAATGGTTGAAGAATTTTTAGGGAAAATACAGACGAGAATTGCAAGTGTTGCTAGTACATGCTGCGCCTTGAGTCAAGTGCTGACAACAAAATTATCAACTAAGATTAGGTTATGCAAGAGGTCTAATGATAAAAGGTCTTTATCTACCAATAGTAGCATTACTCTGCTTTCTTGCGTATACAATATACAGTCAAGACCTAAAAGCTAAAGACGTTAGAGAATATAAAAGAAAAATTGTCATCTATGGCAAAGAAAAATGCTCTTTCTGCATTGAAGCCAAAAAACTACTTGATAATAAAGACATACCTTACATCGATATAGATATCACTTGGGATAAAGAACAATACGCAAAATTACGCAACAAAACTGGGCAATCAACAGTGCCTTTTATTTTTATTAACGAAGTTTTTATAGGCGGCTACCAGGAACTGGCTAACCTCAATGACACTAATCAGCTCACTAAACTACTAAATCAGTTCTAGATAATTTGCAAAAGCATTAGATTAAATCACCCAAGAATTGTACTATGATGCAAGATTGCAGCAATACAATTTAAATTATATAGATAAATAATCTATTAAAATATCAAACATAATAGTTCCAGTTGCTATCAATGCTCTATTTGTTATATCATCACTATAGTCAGGCAACACTTGTGTTTCATCCCTGATTATAACCAGAATTCACGTCAATAAATTAAACAGGAGTAATATATGAATAAAGGAGAACTGATTAGCCTTATGGCAGAGCTTTCAGGCAACTCAAAAGCCGATGCTGAAAGAGCTCTAAATAACGTAACAGATAGTGTTATCATGGCTTTAAGCAAAGGACACGATATTAATTTAGTAGGATTTGGTTCTTTTCAAGTACAAAATAGACAAGCAAGAGAAGGGCGCAACCCTAAAACAGGTGAAAAAATGCACATTGCAGCTTATAAACAACCGGTATTTAAAGCCGGAAAAAAGATGAAAGATGCTTGCAACTAATTTATTTTGAGTAGCTTACAATATATGTTTTAAATATTGCGTTAATTATTTCATCTTTTTAATATTACATCTGTGATATCCACGAGTTAGGTGGATTAAAATTTTACTGACGCCGAATTTGCTCGGAGTGTAGATAAATCTTACACACGAGCCGGCGTATACTACCAATAACTACGATTATAATAACCGAAGCTTCTTGATTACAAATAGCGCAAAACTAATTTTAACCAAATAACGCTCCCCTTTCTATACGCTCAACCTTAAGAATATTAGACAGCTTCTTTTAAAAATTTGAAAAAAAGATAAATATATAGCTCATTACATAAGATAAAAGATGTCACCCCGAACTTGTTTCGGGATGAAGCGTTTGTATAGTTAAGAAATTTTTTAGACAAAAATACAGAATAAACCTCTTTCGAAACTCGCTTCTGGGAGAGGATTTGAAGGAGACACGGAACCTCGACCCGCAGCGCACTCTAGGTTTGTTTCGGATTCGAGTACCGGACCTGTTGTACAAATCATCCGCAGAAGTAGAGTTTGTGAGCAAGGTCTAATGAATAACTAGAATAAATTATGCAAGAAGACCTAATGAACAATAACTATATCCCTCAAATAGTGGTAGCAATCTCAGGAGCATCAGGTGCAATTTATGGCATAAAAGCACTTGAGCATCTAAAATGTCATAATATACAAAGTCATTTAATTATCTCAAAATCTGCTTATCTAACAATCACTCAAGAAACTACCTACTCAATAAAACAAGTAAAGAGTTTGGCAACTTATGTTTATAACTACACAGATGTAGGTTCTAAAATAGCTAGTGGTTCTTTTCAAACTATGGGCATGATAATTGCCC
Source organism: Candidatus Trichorickettsia mobilis (assembly GCF_034366785.1). Classification (NCBI taxonomy): domain Bacteria; kingdom Pseudomonadati; phylum Pseudomonadota; class Alphaproteobacteria; order Rickettsiales; family Rickettsiaceae; genus Candidatus Trichorickettsia; species Candidatus Trichorickettsia mobilis. Next base: position 1,023,883 of record NZ_CP112932.1, on the reverse strand, counting down.
CATGTAGTATGAAAACTTTAGCTTCAATTGCTTGTAGTTATGAAGATAATTTAATTAGCCGTACAGCAGGTGTAACTTTAAAAGAAAGACGTAGATTAGTTTTAATGATTAGAGAGACCCCCTTACATATTGGACATTTACAAAATATGCTGCAAGCATCACAATATGGCGCCATCATTGCTCCACCTGTGCCTGCTTTTTACAATTCTCCAGAAAATATTAATGATCTTATAAATCATTCGGTAGCCAGAGTACTAGACTTATTTAATATTGACACTCCTACTATAAAACGATGGAACGGCATGAATTTGTCGCATCAATCAGATTTAGAATAGATCTCTTGTAGAAATTTTTTATAATTTACCAAATTTACTTGCAGTAGATTAGGAATCAAAATTTAAATCTCATAAAATTTTAGGTTGTTAATTGACTAGCACTATGGCTTGAATATATAATTTTAGGTTAGACCTCTCACACTCTGCTCCTACAGACAATTGTGTTGTTACGCCGAGGTAGAGATTCGAACAAATTTTATGTATGCTGCGGATTGAAGCGCAAAATGCTTCTAAACTTGCATACCGAAGACGCAAGTTTTCAAAAGTATTCTTAATAGAATAGTTTTATTCTATTAGAGTTCTCTAATTAGTGACTTTAAATTAATTTCTTAGGTATAGATAATTATATGTTAATTGATGGACAAGCTGCAGAAAAAACTCAAACTGAGATGTTAAATCAGCTATCATCTTTAAAATCCAGCTTTTCTGAATATCTAAGTGCCAAACCACCTTATATTCCTCCACCTGATGTTAATCGCTTATATAATGAGGGACAACAATTCTTATCTCAAGGACAAACACAAAAAGCTTTACAGCAATTTCAAACTGCCGAACAGATTATTCCTAAGGATCAACCAAACAACCAGTTCTTAGCATCTGTATATTCTAACATTGCTGTAACTCAGCATGCGCTAGGAAAGCATCAAGAAGCTGCAGTAAATTTTCAGAAAAGCGCAGCTGTATTTATGGAAAACAAAGATTATTATAATGCTGAAGTAGCTTATAAAAACCTTGCAACTACACATCAAGCAAACGGCACTCTTGAAAAATATGAAAAAGAGAATCAAACTTCTTTAGAGAATAGTTTAAAAAACAATGATCAATCTCAAGAATTGAGCGCACGATTAGCACTAGGTGGAATCAATAGGGCACAGGGAAAACATAAAGAAGCGTTAGAACATTATGCAGTGGGCTATGATCTGCAGCAAGGTAAAGTTGATTATACTGCAGACAGGGTAGAACAGCATGAAGTTGGTTTTTCAGATAAGAAAATAGGTACTGATAATATACAACAATGTGTTGCGGTTATTCTTCATGATCCTGTAACAAAAAAAACCGCTTTAGCGCATGTCGATAGATTTACTGACACCACATCACTAGCAAATGTTGTTGCAAATTTCCCGGAAGGCACAAAATTAGATGCTTATTTAGTTGGAGGGCGAGATCGATCACCACAATCTAAAGCAGTATCAGATGATAATATAGCCAGAGTCACAGGAGAGTTAAGCAAGCATGCAACAGTGAATATTAAATCCGCAGATATTGGTGATAAAGGAGCTCCATCAGGAATTGTATTTGATCCTCAGACCGCTAAATTAGAACATGCAGTACCAGGCAAGCACCATGAGACCACAGATGCAAGAAAATTATTACATAATTTAAAGCCATCACTGAATTTTGCTTTTGATTTAACCAAATCTCCAGAAATGAAAGCCCCTGTATTTAGCGATCTGGACAAAGAATCATTGGTACAGCGTTATTTAAATACTCCTAAGACTGCTGGTAATGCTACTGAAACGTGGAATGCCAATATAATATATGATCCACTTGCTAAAACAGTAGAAAAAATCAGACAAGAAAATCCTAAAATAATTGAAGCTGTTGTAGAAAAAAACTTGGATTATAAGTTGAATCAAGGCTTAGTAGAACAAAAGATCGGTATTAATGAGCAACAGCGGCAAGAAATCAAAAATAATTTACTGAGTAACGTTAAAGAATCACTGCAAGATTCTAATAAACCTTTTTCTAAAATAGAACAAGAATTGGAAAAAAATATCAAAGAACATACCTCTAAATTAGCTAAATCGGTAGAAGTACAACAAGAGCAAAGCACTTGGGGCAAGATTAAGAGTGCAGTAGCAAAAACTTGGGAAACTATTAAAGAAGTAGCAAGTAACGTTGTCGATGCTATTAAAAATACCTGGAAAACTATTACAGGAGGAAAGACTGCCCAATCGCAGCAACCAGAAAAGGATTCTTCTCAACAAATTGTTGCATCGCAACAAAAAGAGATAAAGACTCCTCAACTCAATCAATCCAAACAACAAGAATTAGATAAACCTAGCTACTCTCCTGAAACTATAAAAAAGATCGAACAATTTCGTAATCAATCAGTAACCAAATCTCATTCTAATACTCCGTCCGCTACTCCACAAAATCGTCAACAAAATCAGAATAAAGATCAAAGCCTTGGAAAGTAATATATGAAAAGAATAGAAGTAAAAAGTAAAGAATATATAATCGTCACATTGCAAGATGAATTAGTTTTATACACCAAAGAATTAAATAAAGAGATAGCTTATAGTATTTTTTCTACTAAGTTAGAAAAAGTTGGTCTTGCAAGAAATCTGGACCAAGATCTATTAATTAAGTTTTTTGCAGAAATTAACCCCAATAATATTCAGGATTCTGGATTAATAAAAATGAATATAATAGGTGGTAATGAATCAGAAAGTTCTATAGAATCTCTACATACATTACTATCACAATTGCAAACTATTGATAATAATCAAGATATTATTGATATCAGATCATGTGATAGTTGTGAAAGATTACATCCAAATTCATTTGAGTTGGATTGTTATCATGGCGGTATTCGTGGTATTACTATTTTATAGTGAGCGTTCACGTGTTTTTAAGTTTTTTAAGTATACCAACATACAAAGCGTTATCAAGAAGAGTCGTTAGGCTCCATAGTAATCCAGAAATCAGCTTGATTAAGGAAACCTTATAAAAACTGGATTGCTTCGATTTTTAACAAAATCTCAAACAAGACGACTTTTTCTAAAAACCGTGAACGCTTACTTTTTTATATATATATAGCATTCGTAGCTCAATTGGATAGAGCATTGCCCTCCGAAGGCAAAGGTCGTTGGTTCGAATCCAATCGAATGCACCATATAATACAAGGGGATTCAAGATTTTTTAAAATTAAGAAACTTTGATTAGGTATACTTTAGAACAAAGTTTTGATATAAAATTAAAATATTGTATTAGATATCAAGCTTATTTGGCTCTTTGATAATTTGCGTTGAACTTACATTTGTACCGCATTTAGATTGGTTAAATTATTCAAAAAAGTATACCCAGAGAGATCCAAAAATATTCTCTGAAACAGGCGTTTTAAATTAAGAATGCCATAGCAACTTTAATACTTTTACTTTATTGTTAAATCCTTCAACAAAACCACTGGTATTGCGATTTATGAAGTAATTACATATCTCATTCTTATATTTTTTGAGCGTTTGGATGAAACTCTTAAAAGAGGTTAACTTAGAACTCTCAACGTTTTCAATCCAGCTGTTTATCGACTCTAGCGCTTCTTTAGAAGTTAAGTGTTTATTATATATCGTTTTTAATTTTAAACAAAGGTTATAGGCTTCCTTAATCTTAGAAACAACTTTAAACAAAGGCTCCAGCTGTTTTTCCTCTATCTCGCTAATTGCGTATTCCTTACGCCTACATAACAATGATATAGCCGGTTCTAATTCCTTGTATTCTTCCGGCGCCATGGGCTTTTTTAATTTTTTAAGTTTCTTCTTACGCAAGGATCAAGCATTTACGATATAATTTTGATACGCGATATCTAGTTGTGTGATCAAATATCGGCAAATGTCTTAGCCTTATAACCCGTCCATGGCCATGTGGCTCTGTTGGGTTATTGCATTTTTTGCATTTTACTTCTTTCTGCGTATTTTTTATAGTAATGATAAATTCACTATTATAGCTGATTTCAACTCTTTCAACCTCGATATCCGATAATCCCAATATAGACCTCGGGATAGGTGGTAATTGAAGCATATTTTGCATGAATTAACTATATTTCATTACTTCATATTTTATACCGTCTTTTTCTTTTCAACGCAAATTATCAAAGAACTCGATAATTATATCATCTTCCCGTACATAGCCGATTAGTTCTTCTAGAGCATGGCGGTTGGTATCCTTACCAGAAGCTTTATCTATAAACTTTTTGTCTAACTTAATGCCTTCTAACTGCCTCTCTGGATTTTAGTCAAAGTGACTTACTCTAATATAACCTACTGTTTTTCCGATCATAGTTTAAAGCCTATCCTTTTTGTTACTAACGTTCATCAATTTTTGGTCAAAAGAAAGAATACCTAGACCAGCTTGCTCTGCTTTCACAATAAGCAAACAATCTACTATATGCAGATTCTGTTTATGATAAAAATCAAGAGCTAGTAATAATGATTCTTTATCTTCACAAACAACTCCCTTGTAAGCCAGAAGCTCAGATAATATTTCTGATATTTTATTTTTAGGAACTTTATAAAATGATGACAGGACAAAAACTATTTCGGTAAAAACTGTTTGCTCAAGAATTAAAAATATTTTGCCGGTTTGTACTTGTGCAAAAATCTCTTTAGTTTTTGCTAACATTTCTTTGTTATCGCCTAATAGGTAACGAATAACAAAATTAGTATCACAATAATATTTCATTCTTCACTCGCAAAATCATTAGTCTTAGCTAAAATAGTATTTTTCCAAGCCTGTTTTCTTATTTTCTCAAAAGATAGATCTGTATCTTTGGAATAAGAAGCAAGGCTAGCGCCCAACTCCTGTACTGGAGTAATTAAAACTTGATTCTGATCATTAATAATTAAAGATATGATATTAGTATTAAGAGCGTTACGAATTTTTTTAGGTAGAACTATTTGCCCTTTAGAGGATATCGTTACTGTGCTTACATACATATAGATAGAACATATTATATTTATAATAAAGATATTATAATAAAACATGTCTAATTTCAAGAACTTACATAATATTGTTATTATATAAAATTATAATAAAAGGTAAGATATAATTATTAAGGTAAGATATAATCGATGCCTATTACTTTAGAGGTTCTGTCGCATCTATTGCCTGTTATCTCAGATTTAAAGATCACTGGCAATAGATGCGACAGAACCATATTGAATATTATAACCGTAAACGTAGACACTCTACTATAGCTTACAATATACCTGTATTATTCGAACAAAATTTATTATCAATCGCATGATTCAGTGTCCGAAAAACTAGTACAAGATCAAATTAACATATTCATTTATTAGATCATCTAGACTCATCCCAAGGGTCTTTATATGATCTTAGAACTCAATTTTTTATTTTTAGAGAGGTTTTTATTATGCGTACAAGATCTAATGCTTTTAACGATATACAATTACAACAAGCTATTAATAACTGTAAAAATGGGACTTATCTCCCAGAAGATATAAATATAGTATACGAAGCTCTGGTTAATCAAAACACTGTCCTCAAACCAAATGAAATGTTGCTATTGCAAGCATCGGAGGCATTGTCCGAATATATAGCAGCTGAACCGATTAACAGAGAATTAATGATTAGTGTGATTAACGTAACTAAGTCTAATTGTAGTAACGATCTAAAAAAAGCATATAAAAATGTTTTTAGCGAGCTAGGATTTAATATTGATTATTACGATAATGATGATTTATCGTTTATGGCTGATCTTGCTGATAAGAATAACATTGAGTTACAAGTTGTAGGGGATATATAAGATTCTATGATACTGGCTTGAGAATCAAACGCTCATTAGACCTCTTGGTTCTATCGCATCTATTGCCAGTGATCTTTAAATCTGAGATAACAGAAGGTAACTATCGATAAAAGTGACAGTAATATCTCTGCTCTCAAAGCTGCAAACAAAGAGCTTGTCAAAGATATACAAATTGAGCTGTGTTAAGTCAAATATCTCAACAATATTGTCGAGCAGGATCATAGATTTATTAAAAAACGAACGAAGCCGATGCTTGGCTTTAACAGTTTTCGTTCAGCAAAAATTACTATTTCTGGTATTGAGAATATTCGTATAATTCAAAAAGGACAATTAATTGGATCTAATAACAATCTTTCTACTTTCAAAAATTTTAAAATGTTAATCGCTGCATAACGGCCAAAATCTTAGTTTTGCGTAAAACATACCTTGCAAAAATAGATGCGACAGAACCAAAAAAACTGGATTACCTCGACAGACTCTCTTATTTAGGCTCTGAACAAAATTTTTGATTAGTTTTTAAAGCGAAACTCGTAACGAGTTGACAGTACGAACTAACTTTTCCTGGATTTTTTCCTTTTTAGCTTATGTTTTAGATCACATATGTTCTGAGTAAGATGTCTAGATAATAATTGGCTAGTATAACCTATGACCTCTACTCTTCCTAAATCGTCTAGATGCGCGACTAGTTCACTAATATCGTCAACTTTAGACTTATTAGCTACTAGCACTCCATCTTCAGTATTAATAACGATAACATTATCAAGGCCTATAACAGCTGTTAATTTCTTGCCGGTACTAATGTATGAATTTGTAACTGAGCGCGCGAATACATCTCCTTCAAAATAATTATTACATTCATCTTTAGCACGGCTACGCCATAATGAATACCAACTACCCATATCCTTCCACAAAAACTCCGCTCGAACCATAATCATCTGATCTAAATGTTCTATAATAGCGTAATCAACTGATATTGGCTTAATGAGATCATAGTAGTCTTTATTTAGCCTAATAAAATCTTTATCTTCAATCGAGCTAACAAAAGAATTATACACTTGTTCAAAAAGAATTAATTGATGCTTTTGTGCTTCTTTAAGCAAAAAATCAACTTTAAAAATAAAAATCCCTGAATTCCAAAAGTAACTACCATGCCCTAAAGTAGTCATAGCAAAATAAGCTAAAGCTGTATCTAAATTAGGTTTTTCGACAAATTTCTCTACTGTAAATATGTTAGCATCTATTTGATTTTTTGCTTTTATATATCCATAGCCTATATTGGATGATTCTGGTTTAATACCAATAATACATATGCCCAAAGTGCTGACATATTCCAGTGACTTTCTAATGACTGAGATATAGTCTTCTTCACTAGAAATCCAATGATCTGATGGTAATAACATTACCATATCATACCCTGCCTGTTTAGCAGTTAACGCTGCTATGATCGCACATGGCGCAGTATTTTTTGATGATGGTTCAGTAATGATGTCAGCTTCTATATTTATTTCTTGTACTTGTTCCGCTGCAATAAATCGATGATTCTCTCCAACAATTATAGTTGGCTTTCCAAATACTTGATTTCTCAGTAACGTTCTTTGTAACAAACTGAGGCCATCAAAAATCTTAATAAACTGTTTAGGATAAAGTTGACGCGATAAAGGCCATAACCTAGCACCAACACCACCAGCCATAATCACTGGTTTAATTTTCATAAGTCTATATAACTAATAATATAAGCAGCATGATAAGTTGCTTGTAGTATTTGTCAAGTTAAAAGCTTGTTAAGCCCATGGTCATTTGCACAGCGGTTATTATTTTTTCAACTAACGTTTCCATTACCAAATATAAAATCATAAACATTAATAGAACTTGAGCTGGGGTAAGAATAAAAAATACTTGTAAATTTGGCATCAATCTGGATAGTATTCCGGCACCTACAAGTAAAACCATACCTAGTAATAAGAATGGTGAAGAGATTTTAAAAGCTAAAATAAAACTATCATTCACGACATGCGTCACAAATTTACTCATGTCTGATATCTCCAATAATTCACCTGGAGGAAATCTGGTATAACTATCTAAAATTACTTGAATAAATAAATAATGAGTATCAGTAATAAATATATATACAGTAGTTGATATTATTAATAAATTACCAAATATTGCTACTTGAGAACGTTGTCCCGGATCAAAAAATGTAGCCGCTCCAAGCCCTGACTGCATAGAAATAATCTGCCCTATAGTATGTAAGGATAAAAAATAACATTTAGCACCAATAGTTATAATCAAACCGATTACCACCTCAATAAATAACAAACTGACATTATATAGCAAATTCTCTGAATATGCTGGTAATGATGACATGATCAATAGATATAAAACAAAAGTTACCGTCATCGCAATAGCAAGCCGTCCTCTCATAAAAACATTATGATCACCAAGAGCTGGAAATAACATGAAAGCTGTGCCAAGCCTTGCAAAAATCAGCATAAATTTAAAAATAAATTCAGTAGTTACTTCTTCTAACATATATATTTAGTTAGTTATTTAAGTTGAATTAGCGTTAGCAACCAAAAATATTAGTTATACACGAAATGTCCTGAGCTGGGAGGATTCAATAAATCATACACGTCAAGTTAAGGGAAAAGTTGATATTAAACGTCATTGCAAGAATTTTGTAAGAAATCAAAGCAATCCAGTAATAACAACTAGGTTATTCAGGCCATTTCTGAATTGCTTCACTAAAAACTTTAAAATCTACTATTTATTTTTTTGTTTTCCTGCTGGCGCTGATGAGCCTGTTGGCGCCGATTGTTGAAAACGACTAACCGCTGAACTATTAAGCAAGGTGATACTTACTCTGATATTTTTAGGACTATATTTATCCTTTGGATCGAATGGTTCTTTGTCAGCTCTACCGACTATTCGCGCAACTTGGTCATCTTTTATTAAATTTTTAGTCAAAAATTTACGAATTTCATTTGCACGCATAGCTGATAAAAACCAATAATCAGCTTCTGTTCTTTGAAGTGCATCTTTATCTTTGACACTAGCTGTATGGCCGCTAAGAGCTAAGTAGTTAGGCTGATCTTTAATCATTTTACCGATGACACTTAGTACTTTGTTCATATATGGTTGTAATTCATAAGTATTAGGTTTGAAAACCGGACGATTATCACTGTCCATAATCTGTATTCTTAAACCCTCATCAGTAACATCTACGCTGATGTTATCAATGTAATCCTGAATCTCGACATTTTTCTGGATGGTATTCATGATATCAAGAAAATGTTGTTTTTCTACATCACTCATCATCCCACTATCTTGCTGATTGATTCTGCGACCTCTGGAAGGCGAACCATTCACTAACGAACTTGAAGCAGAAGTAGGACCAACCATACCATCATCAAGATTTATGTCGTTTCCACCTCCTTCACCACCCGTTTTCTCAGTATCGGATCTTACTACCGCAAAATATTGCGCAACTCCTTGCAATGTATTCTCTGGGGTAACACTAAGCAACCATAACATTAAAAAGAAAGCCATCATCGCAGTAATAAAGTCTGCATAAGCTACTTTCCAAGTACCTGTACGTTTATAGGTAGGACTTTTATCGACTAATTTCCTCCTATAGATTATGGTAACATTACTTTTGCTTTTTGACATAATTAATTCATAATTTTCATGGTATCACCACTAATGAAATTATCTAACTCCTGGAATGTTGGTCTAACAGCATCGGGAATACACTTTCTCATATATTCCACAATTATTATTGGTGGATTATTATTTAAATATGACAGAAAACCAACTTTTATACACTCAAGATACTCCACTCTGTACTCAGCATTCTTAGCCAAAAAATTCCCCATTGGCCCAAATAACCCGTACGCTAGCAATACTCCAGTAAAAGTACCGACTAATGCCGCTGCAATTAAAGCACCAAGGATTTCCGGAGGTTCAGCTATACTTCTCATAGTTACGATTACCCCAAGTACAGCTGCAACAATACCAAGCGCCGGCAATGCATCAGCAAGAGTCAATATTACTTTGCTGGGAGCATTAATTCCATCTTCATAAACTTCTATCTCTTTACTAACAAGATCCTCAAATTGATAAGAATTATCAGCTCCCATAGTTACTATTCTTAAATTATCTGTAACGAATCTATACATGAAAGCTTCTTTCTTTAATGATGGTGCTTGAGCAAATAATTCACTTTCATCGGGATTTTCTATGTGCGACTCAATTTCTAACATACCTTTAACTTTCATTAATTTAAAAGTATTAAAACAAAACAACAATAATTCTAAATAATCATTTTTGTCATATACACTACCACCTACAAATAAGCTTTTCAATGATTTTACTGTTTTTACTATCACTCCCCACGGATTACCAATTAAGATGGAGCCAAAGCCAGCGCCGACAATAATTATGATTTCATTAGGCTGCCAAAGTACAGACAGGTCTCCAGAGTGCATTTTATAGCCCGTAATCACTGAAGCAAAAACAACTATAAAACCTATAACAAATAACATACTTTATTCCTATTCTCTAAAATATCAACTCTATTACTAGAAACAGATTATAGACCATTTTTTCTTATCTGCCTAAAAAAACTTTTAATTAGCTGCTGAGATTTTTCAGCATCTAGGTTATCATACACTTCTGGACGATGAAAACATGATTTCTTTGTAAAAAATCGTACTCCATGCTCAACTGCTCCTTGCTTTCGATCGGCAGCAGCATAAAATAATCTACTGATTTTTGCATAAGATATAGCAGCTGCACACATTACGCATGGTTCCAAACTAACATAAATATCACAATTCTCCAGATACTTACTATTTAACCCTTGACATGCGCGATTAATTGCGACTATTTCTGCATGCAATAAAGAATTATTATGTTTCTGCATAATATTATGAGCTTTAGCAACTATAGTTTGCTCTTTGCGATTTACAATAACAGCTCCAACAGGAATCTCATCGTTATTATACGCCTCTGCTGCTAGCATTAATGCTTTTTGCATAAATACACTGTTAAATCCTGAGGACTTCACGATAACCTACTGGTTCATCTATTTCTTCTGGATCTTGATGAACAATAATTTCTGCATTTGGAAAAATTTTTAATAATTCCTCGCATATCTGATCACTAATTTGATGAGCATCGTTTAACGACATCGTTCCATCCATTTCCAAATGAAATTGGATAAACGGTTTATTAGCAGCATATCTGGTTTTAAAATCATGAATTCCTTTAATCTTCTGATTATTAATAATAATGGTTAGTATTTTTTGCTTATCCTTGTCAGGCATCTCTTCATCAACTAAATTTCTTATTGCTTGACGAAATAAAGAGTAGCATGAGTACAATATATACAATGAAATACTAATACCGCATAAAGCATCGATCCACCAAATTTTATTGCATAAGTATAAAGAGAGAATTACCGCAATATTGGTTAAAAAATCAGCAAAATAGTGTACTTTATCAGCTGCTATTATATTAGATTTTGTTTTTTTTATAACGTAGCTTTGATAACATACTAATAAAAAGGTCAATAATACACACCAATACATGGCTTTGATGCCTATCTCGGGATTTGTAACCGGATTCTGTTCAAACAAACTTCTTGCTGATGAGATAAAAGTAAATATACCTGAAGCACAAAAAAACATCGATTGTGAAAAAACAGCTAAATCCTGGAATTTTTCATGACCAAATCGATGATTGTGATCTGGTGGTTGCAGTGCTATACGAATCGCTATTAAATTTAGCAATGATGAAGAAATATCAAGCATTGAATCCACTAATGAAGCAAGTATTGATTGTGAATCTGTACTCTCCAAACCATAGATTTTAATGGCGAGTATTATCACCGCAGTAACTACTGACAAACTTGATGCTAATCTTATTAGCTGATGTTCAACTTTGACGGACATACTTAATAGTTGCATTTATTTGTGGTTATATATTATGAATAAAATATGTGGTATATTTTATAGGAAATCGTATAATAACTTCTTGTTAAGCTATATAATAGCATTATTATTTTAAAGAGGAAGTATGAATAGCAACAAAATTATCGCAATAGCTTTAATAGGATTTATCTTGCAAGGATGCGCAGGAGGAATGAACAAGCAAGGCAGTGGCACCTTAATTGGTGGTCTGGCTGGAGGGTTACTTGGTTCTCAGTTTGGTAAAGGTAGTGGTGCCTTAGCTGCAACTGGAGTGGGAGTATTAGCTGGAGCACTAATAGGTGGTCAAATTGGTAAAACCATGGATGACACTGATCGTCGTATATTAGAAATGCGTTCACAACAAGCATTAGAAACCTCACCGGCTGGAAACAGCGTCGAATGGCGCAATCCTGATAACGGACACTATGGATATGTTACTCCTACAAAAACCTATAGAGCTGATAGCGGGGAATATTGCCGGGAATATACTCAAGTAATAGTTGTCGGCGGCAAAGAAGAAAAGGCCTATGGTCGTGCCTGTCGCAAACCTGACGGTCAATGGCAAATTATACAGTGAGAGAAGTTACAAATGAACCAGCTACAATTTGAATATGCAGGCATATGGCGACGTAGCTGTGCTCACATAATAGATGGCTTCCTATTACAAATTACTCTTATTGTAATAGGAAGTGTTTTCTTTGGTATAGATTTTATCTCGCTATATTCAGAAACATGGCGTAACATTGTAGAATATAACTCTGATGAAATACAAATCACCAAGGTAGAAAATTTTGCTAATACAACTCACTCAATAATGGCCTGGATCTATTATCCGTTATTTAATAGTTCTACGATGCAAGCTACTCCTGGTAAATACTTGCTAAAATTGAAGTTAATTACTATTGAAGGTAATAAATTAACCTTACTTAGAGCCATAGCAAGAGAACTTGCTATGGTTGCCTCTGCGGTATTAATAATGTTGTTTATGCTACTTATTGTAGCTTTCTTTATTGATCTTGAAGCAATTTTAGCATTACTTTTAGTATTACTTGGTGCTACAGCAATTATATTAGCTATACCAATAATAATTACTAAAGAAAAAAAGGGATTTCACGATATGATTTGTAATACAAGGGTAATCAGACGATAAGAGAAGTCTTTGACATTGTGCTCAAGTTAAAAAAAGAGACAATAAATTGTCTTACTTGAGTCACATCACCCCACACAGTCATTACGAGACGTTCCCCGTCATTGCGAGAGCTTTGCCTGAAGCAATCCAGGAAATAAACGACTAGATTGCTTCGACCACACTAACGTGGGTCTCAACTCAGACACGGGGAACGCCTCGCAATGACATTCGTATTGTCTCTTTTCTCTTAGCTTGATGCGTTGGTTCAACAAACAGCACCAATTTAAGAGCCTGTCAAATCAGTAGATATAATAGAGGAAGTTTTAGGAAAAACGAAGCCGAGTACCGCAAGCAGTTTTTTAGTTTGTTTCGGAACTTCGCCTGCGTTTTGACGACAAAATCACCTCTTAGATGTACTGATCTGACAGGCTCTAAGTACATAAACAAACAACTAATAACTCTATGGTAGATACAAATTTTTACAAAATATCAAAACCTCACACGATTGCTGAAATTGCCACAGCTACTAATTGTGAGATCTTATTCCCTCAAGGAAATCGTTATAATCAAGATACCCCTATTGTTGCTGTAAAACCTTTAACATTAGCAAATGATGGTGATATTAGTTTCTTTAGTAACAAAAAATATGCAAAAGATTTTGATAATAGCCGTGCGACTGCGTGTATAGTGCCCAGCGATTTTACTACTAAAACAGAATTACAACTGGTGCTATTAAAAAATAAGAATCCATATCTAGCCTACACTAAGTTAATTGATTTATTTTATAATCTTGCAAAAACCTATCCACAAAAGATTGCTACATCAGCGCAAGTATCAGCACTTGCAATTATAGGCAAGAACTGTTATATCGGTCATAATGTAGTTATCGAAGATAATGTAACTATAGGTGATGATTGTATTATCGAAGCTGGTAGTTTTATTGATTTTGGAGTGCGAATTGGCAATCGAGCAAAAATATATTCACATGTTACTCTTAGCTATTGTGAAATAGGGGATGATGTTGTGATTTTACCTGGAGCTCGAATTGGTCAAGATGGTTTTGGTTTTGCCACCGCAGGAGGAGTACATCACAAAATTTTTCATATTGGGAAAGTAATAATTGGTAATAATGTTGAGATTGGAGCTAATGCTACTATTGATCGAGGCTCTCTAAATGATACAGTAATCGAAGATCTATGTCGCATAGATAATTTAGTACAAATTGCTCATAATGTCAGAATCGGTAAGGGCTCGATAATTGTTGCACAAGTAGGTATTGCCGGCAGCAGTAAAATCGGTAATTACTGCGCTCTTGGAGGACAAGTTGGTATATCTGGACATCTCACGGTTGGCGATCAATCACAAATTGCCGCCCAAGGTGGAGTAATTCAGGATTTGCCACCAAATAGTATAGTTGGCGGCACACCGACAGTACCGATTAGAGACTGGCATAAACAAACTATTGCCATAAAACAGCTGATTCAAAAGAGAAAGAAAAATGAATGTTGAAATAATTGATATAGTAGAAATCATGAAAATGATTCCGCATCGTTATCCTTTTTTGCTGATAGATAAAGTTATAGCGCTACAACCAAATCACTCAATAGTCGGCATCAAGAATGTTACTGTTAATGAACCACAATTTACTGGTCATTTCCCACATCGACCAATTATGCCTGGAGTATTAATTATTGAAGCAATGGCTCAATTATCTGCTGTTTTAGTTTCTAAATCTATGGATACTAAAGAAGATAAAGATGTATATTTTATGTCAATAGAATCAACAAAATTTCGTAAAATTGTTGAACCTGGTGATACGATGTATCTATATTCAACTATAGAACAGAATAGATCTCAAGTGTGGAAATTTGCTGCAAGAGCTGAAATCAACAACACTATAGCAGCAGAAAGTTTTTTTACGGCAATGGTTAAAAATAGGCTTTAACGGCTATACTCCTATGGCACAAACAATTGATAAACAGAGTATATTAGACCTCCTGCATAACTTAGAAATAGTTAAGAAATTCTTCAGACAAAATGCAGACGAGGATCGCAAGTGTCACTATGTACAGTAAGAACCAGAGTCAAATTTTGACAACAAAATTACCAACCAGAATAGGTTATGCAGGAGGTCTATTATGATTCATCCATTGGCCATAGTGCATCCAACAGCTTCAATTGGGCAAAATGTAAAAATAGGCCCATTTTGTCTAATTGGATCAGATGTGTTGTTGGGTGATAATGTAGACCTTAAGTCACATGTGATTATCGAAGGTAAGACTACAATTGGTAATAACACTGTTATTTATCCATTTGCTTCAATTGGTCATGCTCCTCAGGATCTAAAATATCAGGGAGAATCTTCTGAAATTATCATTGGCCAAAATAATATTATCAGAGAATATGTTACCATTCAGCCCGGAACTACAGGTGGTGGTATGATAACTATGATCGGAGACCATGGTTTATTCATGGTTGGCGTACATATAGCTCATGATTGTAAAATTGGTAGTAACGTTATTTTAGCTAATTATGTTAGTTTGGCCGGACATGTACAGGTTTATGATTACGCTATAATTGGTGGCTTATCGGCAGTATTACAATATGTACGCATTGGTCAACATGCAATGATTGGTGGTATGTCTGCTATTGATAAAGATATCATTCCATTTGGCCTAGCAAAAAATGAGCGAGCAGTACTTGAAGGATTAAATCTAGTAGGTATGAAAAGACGTGGCTTTGATAAGCAGGAAACATTAGATAGTGTTAAGGCAATAGAAGAACTATTTGCTGATCATGGTATCTTTGCTGATCGAGTTAATCAGATTTCACAATCTTATAAAGGCAATGTTATTGTTGAACAAATAATAAATTTTATTCAACAGGATAATATGCGTGCTTTCTGTCAACCACGATCTACTCGGTGAAAATTAAGAATTGTGTTGTCGTTCCTAGAACTCTGCGATGCGAAACAAACTCAAGTGTACGCTGCGCTTCTCGATTCTAGAACTTCTAGCACTTCTTAATTTTGACCTTCGTATACCAAAACTTCACTTGCACTATCAGACCTATTTATTTGAGATAAGCTGATTCAAAAAACCTTAGCAATTTAGAATGTCCTCCTGAATTTATTTCAGGATCTCATGAAATCTAAACAACTCCTGAAATAAATTCAGGAGGGACATTACATACATGACCAACCATTACCAAAATACTGATACCACTCTCTCAACTTTAGGAATTATAGCTGGACGTGGTTTGCTACCATTAGAGATTGCCAAATTTTACACACAACAAAATGGTAATTGCTGCATTGCTGCCATAAATAATGAGGTTGATGTAAAGTTTGACCCACAGCTCCCATATCGAGAATTTGCAATCGGCAGCGTCGGTGCCGTAATTGATTATTTCAAACAGTTTGGAGTAAAAAATATTATTTTTGCCGGTGGAGTACGTCGTCCCAATTTACTGACCATTAAAGCTGACCTTATTGGAGCAAAATTACTGTCTAAAATATTAGCCAATAAATTTCTTGGTGATGATAGTATTCTACGAGTAGTGGCAGATTTTTTTGAGCATTATGGCTTTACCGTAGTCTCTGTCCAAGATATATATGCTAATATAACTAATGTAACTACTGAAAATAATGCCTTAACCACACTTATTCCATCCGCTCAAAACCTCATAGATATTGAATTTGGTAAAAAAGTAGCTATAGCTTTAGGCGCTTTAGATGTCGGACAATCAGTAATTGTAGAAGATGGTTATGTACTTGGCATAGAAGCAGCAGAAGGAACAGATAACTTAATCATAAGATGCGCTAGTTTACGTAAAAAAAAGACAGGAGCTATCCTTATAAAAATGCTAAAACAAAACCAAGACATGCGTTTGGATCTCCCTACTATCGGACCAGATACAATTAAGCTACTATCTAATTATAAATATAGTGGTCTTGCTATTGATCATAAGACCATTATTATTGATCATAAAACTACAATCGAGTTAGCAAATAATTGTGGTATTTTTATTTCAACGATTGATTTGCTCAATGTTTGAGAATTAAAGTTTACATCTATCCCCTTATACTATACAAATAAAAAATAGATTTACAAAAATCTACTTCACATGATAGTCTTTGCAAAAAATAAAATTGGTAAATATATGCAAAACGATGTTACAGGTTTATTAGTAGGAAAAAAAGGATTAATTACGGGTGTAGCAAATAATATGTCTATAGCTTGGGCCATTGCAAATGCAGCAAAAGAAGAAGGTGCAAATATTGCTTTTACTTATCCAAATGAAATTCTGGCAAAAAGAGTAATTCCTTTAGCAGACGAAGTAGGATGTGACTTCGTTGACCAATGTGATGTCGCTAGCGAAGAATCTATGGATAAGTTATTTACCTCAATAAAACAACAATGGGGTAAATTAGATTTTATTGTACATTCGATCGCTTTTGCAGATAAAAATGAGTTAAAAGGAAGATATATCGATACCAGCCTGAGGAATTTTCAGAACTCCATGCAGATTTCCTGTTATTCATTGACTGCCCTAGCTCAAAGAGCCGAAGTATTAATGGCACCTGGTAGTAGTATTCTAAGCTTGACTTACTACGGTGCAGAGAAAGTTATACCTGGTTACAACGTTATGGGAGTGGCAAAAGCTGCTCTTGAAGCAAGTATACGCTATTTAGCCTATGACATGGGAGAAAATGGCATTAGAGTAAATGGTATTTCTGCCGGACCTATTAAAACCCTTGCTTCTAGTGGTATTGGTGATTTCAAAACAATGCTCAATATTCATGCTGCCACTTCTCCTCTACGTCGTAACACCAAGCAAGAGGATGTTGCTGGTGCTGCTGTGTATTTGTTAAGCAATTATGCTGCTGGTGTCACTGGTGAAATACATCATGTTGATTGCGGGTATAATATTATGGGCATGAGTCAACCCTCAGATAATTAGATGTGCTAAAGTTTGAGAGTGTTCGCTGAACTGTGTCGATTAAAAATAAGGCCTGTCATTGCGAGGGTTTTGCCTGAAGCAATCCAGTCAATCTTTAAGATTGACTGGATTGCTTCAGGCAGAGACCTCAGGCAAGACGACTTGACACAGTTTATTAAACACTCTCTAAAGCTTTGGCTGCTTAAGTTCCTTATATTAATCTTTTCATCTTCTTTATCTTTTGCTCAAGATCCAACTTTTGAAGAATCAGTAACTGATAGATCATCAAGAGTAAAAAGTACTTGGGATAAATTCAAGAATCAAACATTCAATAAGTTAATAGCAGATATTTATCAGCAAAGATCTCCTTCTAAAATGGTGTATAACGCCGAACCATTAATTCCTAAAATTATGCATCAAATATGGATTGGTCAGAGTCCTCTACCACCATTATATAAAAACTACATGGAAGAATGTAAATTGTTGCATCCGGATTGGGAATTTAAATTATGGCAAGATGCTGACATTGAACAACTTAATCTGCAATATAAGCATGTTTATGACTTGGCTCGTACGTGGACACAAAAATCTGATATATTAAGATACGAAATATTATTAAAATATGGTGGGGTATATAGAGACACAGATATCAAATGCTATAAATCTTTAGATGAATTAAATCATAAATATGATTTTTATGCTGTTTCAGAATTTATTTTATATCAGCTTGGAGGAAACCTACAGATCAACAATGGCTTTATTGGTACTATACCTAAACATCCGATAATCAAAAGTACTCTTGATATTATTACAACTAATTTACCAAAACAACTACAACTATATGATAATGGTGATGATAGCAATAGAAATTATGCAGATATTAACTGGTTTATTTTAAAAACTACAATGTATCCTTTGCGTGAAGCTATCCACAAAGAATTATTAAATGATCAGAAAGCTATAGTATTACCCACAACTTATGAATTCTCTTGCTTCATATATGACTTATATAAAATTAACGAAAAAAACAGTCTATTTAATTTTATTAAAATTGCTACAAGCCAAAATATTCAGGATAAATTTCCGTTTGCTGGAGCTAAACAAGAAAGCTTTATTTTGCATAATATAGCAAAATCAGAGACTGGATTTTTAACATTTGCTCAAGGCATGGATATGGAAATTCCAGAACGTAAAAAATTATTGATGAAGTTACCTCCATCAGATCAACATATTTTGGATTCTCTGGAATATTATTACGCTAAAAACGCTCCCTCATTATTACCGTTCAAGGTAAATGATGAAATACCGAAAAAAATTATTTTTGTGGTGTTTAATGAACAAGAGAAAAATGATTTGGCTAATAACATGCATGATTGGATCATGTTAAATCGAAATTTTATTATTGAAATTTGGGATTTAAATAAAATATCTGAGCTCCTACCAATTATAAAAAAATATCTTACTGAGCAACAGCATGCTCCTGAAGAGTTACGGTTTTTATCTGGTCTTGAACTAATTAATAGATTTGGTGGACATTATGCTGATGCAAAAGCCAAACCTATTTCTCCATTATTTGAGCTTGGTAATAAGTATAAATTATATACCGGGTTACAACCAGTAAATCACCAAAATTTACAACTACTCGCTTCACAAAAATTAATTGGATCAGTTGCTGCAAGCCCTGTTATTTCTAAGGTATTAGAAGATTTTTATCAACAAAACACTAATTTAAGCCAAAACCTGATTAAAACTATTTATCAAAATATGTGGCTATATGGCAAGATGGTTATCTTACCTACAGCTTCGATTGGTCCAGCAGATCCGTACATTACAGAAGGTTTCTTTAATAAGATGATCAATATTTATACCAATTATAAGTCATTTATTAATGATCGGCACTGCTCTTATGCTATCATTGAATAGACCTAAGCTTATCTTAAGCGATATAAGTTAAACGAATAAGTTACGAAATAAGTAATTACACCTACACAAATAATTACCGGCGCCACCGGAGTATCTAAGTAGAAAGATATTGATAACCCTAATAAAGTTAGGGCTACAGAAATAATAGTTGCAGTTATAATCATCTGTTTTGGAGTGATTGTAAATAATCGTGCAATTACCGTCGGTATTAATAGCATTCCGCTAACAAGTAAGGCTCCAACTATTTTAAGTGTAGAAAATACTGAGATTGATAATAATATTAAAAACAATAATTCTATTAATTTTACTTTTATTCCCATAATTTGGGCAAGATCACGATTAATTACCACCAAAATAATTTGCTTGTAAAATATCACAAAAAAAGCTGTTATTATTACCATAATCCAGAATAAAATCATTATATCGTTTATTGAAGCAGATATAAGATCACCAAATAATAATAGATTAATATCTACTGAAGTTGGCGCAAAATAACTAATTATCAGCGCCATTGATAACATAAAATTTGCCATCAGTCCAACTATTACGTTACCATCAAAAATACTACGATACTTAAAGATGACCAACGCAAATAATATGGCGAATAACATTCCAGAATATAATAATGGGATATTACATATAAGGCTAATGCTTCCTGCAAGCACACTGGCATGAGCAAAACCATCAGTGAAATAGGTATATCTTTTCCATAAACTCAGACAGCCAAGAGGAGCAAAAATGATGCTGATCAAGATTGAGGTACAGACAATTATCAGCATGATTAATGTCGATGATCATGATGATGCGTATAAAAACCTATTGTAGATAAAGCGCTAATAAAATCCTGATCATGCGTTGAATCACTAGGGCGCCCACTACAACAAATATGGCCGTTTAAACATATTACCTGATCAGAATTCTTCATTACAGTATATAAATCATGCGAAATCATAAAGATTGTTAATTGTGTCTCTTTTCTTATTTTATCAAGTAGCCGATAAAACTCCTGTTGACTATTAATGTCTAGTGATTGCGTCGGTTCATCAAGTATTACAAGATCCGAATTATTTAGTAAAGTTGCTACTAGTAAAATCTTTTGCAACTGTCCTCCCGATAATTTAGATACATCTAAATTCCTAACACGATTAAAATCAGCAAAATCTAATAGCCATTGCCATTTATCATACTCAAAATTTGTAACTAATAGATATACAAAATGCTCAACTGTAAGTGGCAGATTTTTATTAATTTCTAATTTTTGCGGAACATAACCAATTTTTAAATTAGGCGATATGATGATGTTTCCTGATGAAGGAAACTCTAATCCAGTGATCAATTTAGCAATAGTAGTTTTGCCTGCACCGTTTGGACCGATTAAAGTAGTTAAATCACCTTTGTGTAATTTAAAACTTACTTGATCGATAATTAGTTTGGCTTCAAGTAATTTAGATACATTATCCAGTTCAATCAATACCGACATTATTTCTAGATTTATTCTCAAGTGAAATTAATATTCTTATCGCAATAACAAGCTATTTCAAAACGATATTTTGCTACCTCGTATTCTTCTAACTTATTTAAGTATTATGCTGCAAGAATATATACAAGCAGTGAATGAATTATCAATAGCACTCTTGTAGAAACTACGGTAAAGCTAGCAAACATTCTAAGTTTCAATGACGTTCAAGATGCAATTTACCTGTACGCCATAGCTGTCGAAAGTTGATGTAAACCGCATACAAGTCGTCATTCAGAGCGAACCATAATCGAGCGTAGGAATCCAAAATCAATCCAAAAAGAGCTAAAAAGGATTGCCACGGAGCCAAAGATCCTCGCAATGACACTTCTAAAAGCCTTACATTAACTTTCAATGGCTGTGCCTGTGCGCCCTCTCTTACTCGAACTGCAACTGGATCATCACGAAGCTTAACGGCTTCTAGTGATGACGCATTGTTACCACCTAACTGATAAACGCTATAAGTGTTATTGGCTATATATTCTCTGATATTAATCATTTATTCCATATTCAATTTTATAGTATAAGCTACCACCGCCTATAACCCTTAGATTAAAGCGAATACTATTAAGCCCAGGCTGGAGTTTACTTTTAATATCTATAGTACCTAAGTCGCTTCTATAACTATTAGAATCAGTATTAAGATCTAGTTCTGTTGTTGTTACACCTAAAATAATCGGTAGTTTAAAATTTTTATATCCTGCGACAAAATTACCATTGACATATACTTCTATCCAATCATCATAACCAATTTTTGCAATACGAAAATAACTTACTTTTGATAGATCTTGAATATTAAATTGTAAATTTGAACTAAATGTATTAGGCCCTGTCACTGTGCCCTCCTTATCTACACCGAATTCATAGGTATTAGCTGTCTTCTTCTGAGGATATGAAGCAGGGAATGTGTGAGTGTTACTAAACTGTACAGCACCTGGCATACAACTTATACTATTACCACTAGCATCTTTATCCAACTTTTCAAACGCAACCGTCATATTGCTTGCATTAGCAATACAATAACGCGTAAGTGGGACAAGAGTACTATATCCAGATGGACACTTTCCTACAGCTTGCATACCTACATCAGTTTCAGGCCAAGTTGCACCACCATCATATGACCAACTAGGACTAGTAATCGCTTCACATTTTGGCCGTGGTATCGTTGTGCATAACCCTAGTTCTACCGGAGTCTTATCACGAAGAGCATATAATGTTTTATCATATCCAGCTCCTGGACTGCCATTTAAATCGTAATACTGATTATCAAGTAATGAGGCACTTATAGAAGGATTTTGAGCAGGATCGTACCTATCTTGATTTAGTAAACTGACCTTACAAACTTCTTTACCTGGGTTTTTATCGTTTGTGTAACAAAATTTACCATTTGGACAAGATTTTATAGTAATTCCAGCACCACCATCTTTACCTGGTAACGAATCATCCTTAGTGACACATAATATTGTCTCTAAGAGACCAGGTACACTATCGCATAAATGTAACTTACCAATATATTTAGATGACTGTGATTTATTGGCAAAATCTACACAATTTACCGTATCTGCTTCTAATAATTTGGCCAACACACAACTAGTAGTATTTGCTGCACTACAGCGATCCATAGTAGATACTTGTAGGCAAGTGAATGTTCCCCCTTGAATATACTTCCCTTCTCGTATATTGGGGTCATTACCACCAACATATTCAAGGCCAGTTAAGTATACTCCGTCTACTTCTTTAAGACTACCATCGCTTTGCACAACATAAGGAGCAGCTATTTTATCATCTGGACCGGCTTTATAATCACCATAAATACTTGATGGATTAATTGATTTAGGGCCACTAAAAGGCTTCTGAGTAAACTGATCATCAGTAACATTTGAGGTAAAATCATATCCAGCTAAATTCACTCTATACTTAGCAACATCAGAATTATTGACTGATAATGGCTGTATTACTGCACTGGTAAAATCTTCTCCACTTTTTAAAACTGTTATAAATGCCGGTTTAAAATAATTATTATTACAGTTTTGTCTCAAGCCAGGAGATATACCAGGGTCGATATAGTCGATATAAGCTTCGAGGTTTTGTTGATCCTTGATTTTATCGCAATCAAATACCTTAGGTGTTGAAGATATACCACTACAACTCACTTCCTGACCAGAAGGAGATGTGCATTTTAAAGTAGCATTGGTACAGACATTACTACTATTATTTGTACAGCTCA
Organism: Candidatus Trichorickettsia mobilis; assembly: GCF_034366785.1. Taxonomy (NCBI): domain Bacteria; kingdom Pseudomonadati; phylum Pseudomonadota; class Alphaproteobacteria; order Rickettsiales; family Rickettsiaceae; genus Candidatus Trichorickettsia; species Candidatus Trichorickettsia mobilis. Next base: position 1,000,298 of record NZ_CP112932.1, on the reverse strand, counting down.
CCACATCACCTGTTGAGGATATACAAAAAGCACCAGCATTTTGACAAGTTGCGTCACCGCTAGCTTTACACATTACTGCTGTAGATGAAGGACAAGCTTGCATTGGAGAAGTACCAGTGACTATATTACTGCAAACAGTATCACTTATCGTTTGATAATTTACTATACCTTGATATTCTGCCCCAGACGCCGAAGTACAAGGCTTACCATCATTCCGACAAACAAAAAAATCAGAATTTAACGATGATTTGCATGTGCTCTTGACTCTAGGTTTCATCGGTATTCTGTCTTCACAACCAACTATACTGTTATCCTCTCCAAGAACACAAATTTGTTTTGGATCCTGTTGAAATGTTGAAGATCCACCTGGCATATCAGTGATCGTAGTAGATTGTCTACGTATAACCACAGATAATCTTCTGGCATTACCATTTGTATCATTTAAAGAAACATTCTTTTTTAGAGGCATAAAAGAATAACCACTTTCTACTTTAGGAAAAACTAAAGAAATATCTATGAATGCTCCCGTATTTACTCCCCATATTTTCTGACATGTACTACCGCTATTCACATCACAACCAACTAAATCATTAAGAAAATAATTACTAGGAACAGATGTTTTGCCGGTACTCGATCCATAAGCCACTCTAAATCCAGATAAGCACCAACTATCAGCATCAAACGCATTACACTGCGGTGCTTTAATATTAGTACTAACACAGACAGATCCTGGACTATCTGCACATGAGGGAATGACATCCCAAAATCCACTAGCAGTATGTATGGATTTAGCTGAACCGTTAAATGGTCCTAATATTTTAACGCATTTGTCTGTTTTTGTTGGATCTTCTCCTTTTTGACAAAGTGGCACAAAATTATCAAAACTTATCCGAATACTATTGCGCACAAAATTATTAACTAACTTTGATATTACACATTTATGATCTGTGGTTGACATCAGAGGAATAGTGGTATTATTAGAATACCCACCTACTTCACAAATAACATTTGTTGTAGGTGATGGTATAAATGGTGAAAGCTGTGGACAATAAGGCGGAGGATATGGTCCTACCGGCACCTCAACACAACCAAATCTATAAGAATCTACTACTCTATTAAACTGCCCAAATTCTTTAAGAATAGCTATAAAAATATCTCCTATATATTGAATAATAGCACCTATAGCATCAAAAATTACTTTAAACAAATCAAGCCCAGGAATTATCAGCCCACCTATTGCATCCAATAAAGAACCAATCATATCTCCTAAAGATTGCCCGGTATTAGATAAAGTCGTTACCAAAAAAATTAGTACTTTAGCAATTGGATGAAGTTCTCCAGTGTTATGCATAGCTTGGTTGGTAGGATTCCAATCCATTAAGTCCACTCCTAGTGCACCAAGTGTTGTTACTGTATCTACTAATGATGGGTCTTTATAGGCGCATAATTTTGGTTTAGTTAGTATAATGGGTTTACCGTCATCACCGGGAATTGGTTTATCATCTTCCTCAGCCCCATATGCATTAAGGTGCTTACCTTTAGTATAGCCAGGATCTGCAGGCAAAGGATCACCTAGATCAGTTAGAGTTTCAGGCACTGCAATACGAGCGCAAATCCTTAACAATGGCAATGCGTAAGCTGTCGGCCAATTCACGCAATCACCGTCCCAATTTAAAGTTGTTGAATTAGTCCAGCAAGCAGCTATATTACATGCTTGATATCTGAGACGAATTTTTGGAGAAAAATACGTACTTTCACTTGTCGCTTCTGCACAATGCTCTAAATACCATGGGATAAATACTCCTGGATAATCAAATTGGGTTAAACAAGTATTATCCTCACGCCCTTTATTCCATGGTGGACATAATGGATTCTCATCCCCTTTATCTAACTTAACTTGATTATTATTCCACCACTCGTATTTTGTACCATAACCACAGTTACACGGATTTTTTAAACATGCCGCAATAGCACTCCAAAAAGACGCACTGCAATTTAGCGACCAAAACAGTATTATTAATAATATAGGGTAATATTTTTTTATCACTGCTATTCTTACTCTAAATTATATTCCAGCTTATACTTTAATAATTTGGATAGACGAAGGTCAAAATTGAAGAAGTGCTAGGAGTCGTAGAGTCGAGGCGCGGAGCGTACTAAGGTACGTGAGCACCGGAGATCTCTAACGACGACAACGCAATTCTCAATTTTCACCGAGTATATTTATTGGATGTTATCCAAAGCCTCATACAAATGATCAATCCAATTATCAGGGTGACCTGGGTATTTTGCCAATATTTGCTGATATACGGCTAATTCTTCTGTATCAGCGGATAATATCCTAACCATCCCAATAAAGCCTCCTATGCTTAATTCGGCAGCGATAGCTTGCGCTCCTTGTTTAACCAAAAACATCCTTGAAGCGAGGTTAAATGTCAATAATTTATCAATTTCAGCTTTATTTAAACCAAGCAACTCACCTGCATCATCCATTCTTACGTCCAAAGGTAAAATAAAGCTGGTATCAATTAACTTAACCCATTCTTTATATGACTCAGCTTCTGGTGATTGGAGAACTCCTAAATTCAAATTACTGGACATTACACCGTTATTTTTAGCTACTTTGTCTAAAATATCTGTTACAACATTATTAAAATATTTAGGGTCTAATACCTGTTCTACACCATCTATTACTAATATCTTAGGAGCATTATTATTAGTAATAAAATAATAACTGAGCGCATAAATTAACCCCATACGCACACTGTTATTTTGTTGCAACTTATCCGTAAACTGATTTACTAATTTTGGATCTTCAGGCCAGAATTCTTTGGTAAAATACTGCGCACCAAGCTTATGTAGATTAACTCCCATAATAGTGCTTGAAGATATTTTAATTGTTTCGCTTTTATCAAAGATGCCATAAAATAATCCACCTTCATTAAAAATCTCCAATCTAGATTTTATCAATTCTCCACCGAGAGTAGAAAAATCCGATCCTTTTAAAACTGTGGATAAATTACGGTTTGATATATTTATAGTAAAGATGTTACTGACTAATGTATTTAAGAAAGAATCTTCTTGCTCGTTTAATGGCTTTATGTAATGATTACAAATGATTCTTAAGAATTCATAAATAAATGCACGTGCCTCTTTAGTGTCATCATATAATAGGGGATTGATCAATGATTTTTCAGTTTCCAACCATTGCCCCTCAAGAGCTTCGATAAATATTTGCGAATCATTGTTATGCGCAAAATACAAAATAGTTGGATCATATTTAGTGGCTTCAGAAATTAAAAAATTAGTTAATACAGTTTTACCAGTTTTAGCCGCGCCATAAATGCAGTTATTTACTTTATTATCCTTGGTATGTAAATTCATAAAATATGGCGTACTTTTCTCCGTTCTAAGCAAGGTCACAGCACGCCCCCACGGATTATACTGTTCACCACTAGGAAAATTATGTAGCGAAGCAAGCGCCGCCGTATTCTGTAAAATAGTAGGAGTCATTCGTCTTAAGAAAACAAAATTTCCTGGTAATTGCGCCCAAAAAGTTTGCTCTAAATTAATATCTTCTCTGACATGTACTATGCCAATCTTGGACAATTCTTGAGATGCATCATGAATATCTTCTTCTAATCTATCAACATCATCCCCTATAATAGCAATAGAAATTTGTTGACGACAAAATTTACTTTTAAAAGCTCCATCCACATCCATAATTTGTGTAATGCCCTTTATATCATTTAAATCACTATCTCCACTGACTCTAAGTATATTATCTTGCTCTGTAAATGCAGAGGTTACTTTTTCTTTATTAACAAAATAAAAAACTTCTGTAGCAATCATTTCAATTGGTAACTGCAGGAAAACATCTAAAGCTTCTGAAGAAATTTCGTGATATTCCTTAACCGAAAGCATTGCTGCAAATTTCTTTCCATGTTCATCTATAACCTCAAGTTTATCTCCTCCCACCGCATATTGATGAGACGCCAAAGCAGTAGATAAATCAGTAACTGGCGTTAAACAATTATCTTCGTTAAGATGTACAATCCGACGATACAAAAACATAGGATCAGAAAAACTATTTTCTCCTTCAAATCTTATTCCTAATTTCACAGCCCCATATTCTTCCAAACTTGCCAACAACTTATCCACTGTTGAATTTAATCTAGTAAATGCATCATCAAAATAGCGATCATGAAAATCTATAATAACTTTAGAGGTTAGTGAATTAATAAATGCACTAAGATTAGTTATGCTTATCGCCGGAGAGTCATGTATAATAGAAATATAAAGAGTATTAACAAATTTATCATCCCAATAATTCTTACGCTGCCACAGATCATGAATATTTGCCGGCAATAATTTCTTATATGGCGTCATATCATCCAAATTAGTTTTACGCCTAACAGTGTGAATCCAGAAAGCAAAATCCTTATCTTCAATATTATCCTTTATTGCTCCACGAACCATTTCCCTTAGGTTAAACAATTTGTCACTAATTTTCTCAGAGTTAATGCCATTAATCTGTATAGTTTGCAATAACTCGCCATTCTTAGTTAATAATGTATGGGAATCATAATGACATGCTATAGGAATATAACGCTCTGCCACGTTATTATATAAATCTTTATCGGATTTCCTAGAACTGCGACTTATGAACACAAATCAATCCTTTTAAATTTAAGCATTACGTCTCGATTGAGTAAATTACACCAATATCAAAATAATACAAATGCGCTGCCTATTATGTATAAGTAATGAATAATTTGTTAGGCTTTTAGTTGTAAACTAAGCTGAAATAGCTATATGTGTTACGTGAAAGTTACTAATGTTGTTTTATTGCTCATCTAACTATTGCTGCAGCTGCTCCTCTGTTACTTCGCCTACTAAACTTAAGTCTGTCTTACTATCATACTTACCTAAGTCAGTATTTGTAGAAGTTGTAGAAGTTGTAGATTGATCACCATCAGAATTACTCTGTTTCCGCTGCTGTTTAAATAAGGCTATTTTTGCTCCAATGCTGTTTAAGATCATACCAGGATCTACTTTATAATGGAAATTTGATATTTTTAGTGGTGGTATATCATCATCTTCAAATTTTAGTATTTTTTCTAAATATGTATGATCTTTAGGCTGAACCAATATTGCTTTATACCCTTGTTTACGCGCAGCTAATGTATTGTCAAATGTATCATCTACCAATAGCACATTTGCTGGACTTGTAATATTATACATTGCCATTGCTCGCTCAATATGCTGCGACTTACCTATTTCTTCTACGTCTCCTAATGGCATTCCACAAATAACTGCTATTTTAATAATTTCTTCTGGTAAAAGTCCAAGGTTTTTTAAAGTTTCATCTATTGCGTGTGGATATCTGGAAAAAGAAGTGATAGCAACACAGTCTCCCTGCTTGAGTAGGGTGCTAATAATGTTTTTTAACCCTTCAAGATTTTTAAAAGACGTATCCTGATATTGCAATAATTTTCTGGCATATTGTTTCATGGCGTCAATATTAGCCATATACTCTTCATTAGGCAGCATATCACTATCTAGAGTACCATTCACTATCAATCCAGCTCTATCGGTAATTGGAACATACGACGATTCTTTAAAATTATAATGCCAATTACCTCGAACGATAGTGCCATCAAAGTCTAAACAGACTATTGTTTTAGTTTTCATAAAATTACCTCCATATTAATTAACGCGTTAATAATTCTAACAAAATTACTTATGTGCCGCTAATAGAAAAAAGATAACTATAATACAAATTATTAGTTATATATGATTTTTACCAGTAAATTCTAATGCTATTCAGTGATAAATAAAAAACATAAATGGTGATGCCAACATCATAAATCGATGATAATAATTGGTGTAGTTGTGCATATTAAATTAGTACTGTATTATTTTACTATAGCCTGTACGACTATTAGAGAGTGTTTAATGAATTGTGTCAATTAAGTTAAAATACGTCATTACGAGACTACGTTAGTGGTCGTGGCAATCCAGTTTATTAAAGGGTTAACAGCCTTTTTTGATTGCTTCGACTATGCCTTGCTGACGTAGGAGCAACTCGCAATGACTATTGAACATCAATTTTCCTTAACTTGATGTTGAACATTCTCGACTATTAGACCTCTTTTATATAGACTCTCAATCTAGGCCATTTTAAAGAACAAAACAATATGAAAAGAATAATTATAACATTAGTGGTATGTATAACTTTAGCTGGGGGACTGTTTGGGGCACTATTCTTTATTGATTATAAAAGTATTTGCGTAAATTTCTTAGCAAAACAAAAAACTATAGAATTTGACAGCCAAGCTATTGGTAAAGTTAAATTGGTTGCACTTCCTTGGCCTACTTTAGTTATTGATACTATTGCAACTCAGGAATTGGAGTTACAAGATATAGAATTCAGGTTTTCTCTCATATCTCTACTAAAATTTCAACCAAAAATTAGTTTTATTAAAATATCGAATGCAAAATTAAATTTACCTAATGTCAAATTTAGCGTTAGTACTCATGATCGACTAATTACAAATTTAGTTGATTATGTGCAGAAGGATATTGATATTAATATTAACCATTTAACATTTATTGACCCAACTGATAATTCTATCATTAATATTGACAATTTTATAGGTTCTGCAAATAACAGTTTTAGTGGTAATATTGAAGAGATGGCGTTTTCTGGATTTTTCCGTAACACAACAGATTCGTTAGATATAACACTTAATCTTAATACTCCAGGATACGAACTACAATTATCAGAAACATACAAAGACAACCGCCTATCTTCTGGTATCGTTGCAGCTAAAATTAAGAGTTTACCAGAATTGATAAACTATCATTTACCAGATGTTAGTCCATTATTAGCTAAAATTACGCAAAATGAACCTATAGCCATAAATTTTGATATAGTGGCTGATGAAAATTTATTGCAATTTAAGACTATTAATATTAAAGCCAATTCTGTTATCGGCAGTGGTGAGATTACTTTAGCTAAAAATGATAATGCAACTAATGTAATAGCACTGAAATTTGCAAAAATTGATCTTAAATCTTTATTAAGTCCATCAACAAATGATCAAAACACCGACTATAAGAGTCAAGAAAAATTTGTTTTTGCCAATAATTCTCTAAACTCAGTAATCGAGATTGATCAAATTATCTTAAGCAATGATGATATCATCAATCAGTTTAAATTAATTACAGATTTGAAACAAGGGCAGCTATTAATTAGTGATTTTTCTGGAATTATTGCTTCTGGTGGCAGATTCCAGCTAAATGGTATAGTCACTCAAAATAGTGTACGTAGCATATTTGATGGTAAACTTATATTACAACACAGTAATTTCAACACTATACTTTCTTTGCTAGGTTGTACAAATGCTACTGTAGAAAGAGTTATACCATTTGCACTATCAGCTGATGTAAAATGCACTCCCATAGATTTATCACTACAAAACCTTCTACTAAAAACTAATGATGTTGAGATTACAGGTAGCATTTCTAGTAAATTTATCGGAACCATGCCACGTATCAAATCATTTCTTCGCTTTTCACAATTAGACCTAGATCAAGCTCTATACCCTGTAATTACACCAATGTTAAATTTTGCTAAAAGTCTAACAGAAAACATGAAAGCAGCAGATTATTTAAGTAAATTTGTGCCAATTAGAACCTTATCATATTTAGGTAACTTTGATGTTACTATTGATGATTTAAAACTTGCTCAAAAAGATTTAGGTTTAGCTAATATAGTATTATCTATTACTCCAGCAAGAATTATAGTTAACAATTTATACACCAACAAGGGATCGGATTATTTACGTGCCACTGGAAAGCTACTCACTGATGGCCTTAGTCCACAATTAGTAGTACAAATTACTGATGGTGTAGTGCCAGTAAGTTTTTTATCTCCAGGATTTCTGTTTCAATTGCGTAACAATTTATTAAATAACTTCAGTTTGGATAAAATATTACTACAGTTAGATTGTTTTTTCTCCAAAATCTACCAAAATGATCTGGTTTTAGAAAAAGTAACATTCTCCACTAAAAACGATAATACTCTATTTAAAATCCCCAGCTTAAAGGCTCAACTTCTTAATGGAACTATAGAAGTTGAAGGTAGTGTGCTATTAGATCCTTATACCTGGAATTTAGTATATGCATTAAACACTATTGACGTGGCAGCATTATCAAAAATACTACCTGTTGGCTGGCTTAACTCTGATGGTTCTGCTAGTGTTAATGGTATGATCACTACTAATGGTGATAGTATAGAAAAGTTGTTATATAATCTTTATACAAAATCTTCGTTTGTTGCTAAGAATGTAAAAATAAATAATTTCTCTATTGATACACTAATAGCAAGTATAAGCCAACCTAACTATGATATAACTCAGTTCAAGACAGATCTAAATAATGCCTTATCTACCGGTCAAACACCAATCAACTCTCTCAACGGTGAACTTGAATTAATTCAAGGGGTGGCAACTTTAAAAAATACAACATTACAAACCAAATATGCCAATGCAGCTGTTGTTGCTGCTATTAATATTTATGATTTACAACTGAATTTATCTTCTCTATTCTCATTTTATGCATTTTCACCAACTTTAACCGGTAGTAAGTACAATCCTTCTACCCCAACATCATTAGGAATTAAGGCTGCTGGCACAATAATAGCTCCACAACTGACAGCTGATTCTACTTCATTAACTGAATTTTTACAAAAGCAACAGGTAAATAATAAAAATACTGATAATAATCCACCAACACCACAATAACTCAATTTACGAAAGGTCTATTGTTTAGATAGATATTAATTATGTATTCAAGCTATAAAGCCCTTATTTTTTTTGTGTTATTATTAATTACTAAAGTAGTATTTGCTAATTTTGAGCGAGATAATGCAGACTTTCTTAGATTATTAAAAAACACACCAATTACTATAGCGGCTCCTGCCTCTGGTACAGATAATGCCTCATTGGAGAAGTTACGCAGTATTTCATCATTAAAATTACTGTTACCCGACAATTGTTTTGACGGATCACAATCACTTTTCCATGCTCATACGGATCAAGTTAGGTTTGAATGTTTAAAAAATGCATTGTTTGATCGATCTTCACAGATAGTTTGGTGCTTACGCGGGGGGTATGGTGCAGCAAAAATAATACCATTGTTAAAACGATTAAAAAAACCTGCTAAAGATAAGTGGCTCATTGGATTTAGTGATATTACAGCATTACATATTTTTTTGACTCAAGAGTGGGGATGGAAAACAATCCATGGAAATGGTATTGTCGAGATATTAAACCAAGACAAGAAACGAACGAATTTTACAAAAATAGCAGAAATAGTGAGCGGTAAAGTAAAGTCGGTCACTATTAAAGGATTGCTGGCTATTAATAGCCTAGCTGACGAGCATAAGGGACAGCATGTCAAGGGAACGCTTACCGGAGGTAATTTAACTATTGTTGAAACAAGCATTGGTACAGAGTGGCAAATAAAAACCTCTAATAAAATTCTGTTTTTGGAGGATGTCGGGATTAAACCCTACCAGCTAGATCGAGCTTTAACTCATTTACGGCAGGCTGGTTTGTTAGCAGAAGTAAAAGCTATAATATTTGGTGCTTGTGGTAATGATGATCAAAATATGATAGCAGCACTAAAAGATTTTGCTGCAACTGTAAATATTCCAATATTCAAGAGTAATAGATTTGGACATGAGCAAGTAAATGATCCTATAATTTATAATACTGAAGCCAGGATTGCTCCGACTAAGGATAGTAAGTTTGATTTAATAATAGACCTCTTTCCAAACCCATTTATGATTCAGAAATTGAGTTTGGAAAGAGGTCTAATGAATAACATCGGAACTGTTAATAAATAAAAAGGTAAAATTATGACGACATTAAATATTGGTGATATAGCTCCGGACTTTACTATGCCAATCAAAGATGGCACAGAAATCACTCTATCTAAATTGAAAGGTAAAATAGTAGTATTATATTTTTATCCTAAAGATGATACTCCAGGCTGCACACTGGAAGCACAAGCATTTAATATTTTAAAACCTGAATTTGCAAAGATAAATGCGGTAATTATTGGAATCTCCAAGGACAATATCAGTTCTCATAATAAATTTCAGGATAAATATTGTCTGCAATTTGATCTTGCTTCTGATGCTGACTCTGATACTTGTCAGCGTTATGGAGTGTGGGTAGAGAAATCAATGTATGGTAAAAAATATATGGGAATCAATCGAGCAACCTTTATCATTGATCAAACTGGTAAGATCAAACATATTTGGTCTAAAGTATCAATAGATGGTCATGCTCAAGAAGTATTGGATTTCTGCAAAACTTTATAATTTGCGAATCTCACCAGCAAAATTCTTTTTTACTCCATCAATAATTGCATTATGGAGTTTAAGTAATTCTTCCTCAGTTAATGTATGATCATCTGCTTGAATTTGTACTGAGATTGCAACTGATTTTTTGCCACTTGCAATCTTATCACTAGTATAAACGTCAAATAATTCCACAGATTTTATAAGTTTGTTGTCAATATTTTTAATATAGGAAATTATATTACCGACTGGTTGCACTACATCTATTATAAAAGCATAGTCACGGTAGTTAATCTGAAAATCAGAAGTTATAAATTCTGTTCTTCTGCCAAATTTTGGTTTAGACGTAGGAATATTTGTGATATTCAATTCAAACGCTATCACTTCACCTTCTATATCAAAATGCTGTAATATAGTAGGGTGAATTTGCCCAAAATGTCCAATAATATTCTTACCTAACGATAAGCTTGCTGATCTAGTTGGATGATAATAAGTATGTTTGGCTGTAGATATCTGGCATCGATCAATAGACAGCTCCAGATGCGATAATATCGCTGCTAAATCAGCTTTGATATCAAATATATCAACTATTCTGGAAGCGCCATGGCAGTTCTTTGGCAAATAATCACCACATCTAACTCCCGATATCATGGTTATTTCATCTTCTGGTTTTGTTCCACAAAATACTGGACCAATTTCAAATAATGACATATCAGCCACCCTTCTTGCTTGATTCTTAGCAATGATCGCCAGAAGATTAGGCACAATACTAGGTCGCATATAATCAAGATCGACACTGATAGGGTTGACCAGCACTAGTTCGTTATGCAATTCAGCAAATAATCGCGCAGTAATGCTGCTCATAAATGACCAAGTGATTACCTCATCATAACCAGCACATGCAATTATTCTCCGAAGATCATGCAAGCGTTTTTGCGCTACTGGTATTACCCCTATAATCTCTGAGTTGGGTAGAGCAATTTCCGTGATCTGATCATAGCCATATATGCGTAAAATTTCTTCAACAATATCTTCCTTGATCTTAACATCATGGCGCCACGCCGGTACTTGTATTTTTAAAATCTCACCAACAACCACTACCTTAAAACCCAATTCTTTTAAGATAGTACAAATTTGCTCTGCTGATAGCACTAAGCCACTATATTGCTGAAGAAAGCTTAGTGGAAAATCAATAAAACCATTATGAGCCTCAGTTTGTGACGACGATTGCTCTGCTATTCCCAGCATCTCACTAACTGTTCCACCACAAATTGATAAAATCATTTGCGTTGCAATATCTAAAGCTGAGGCAACGAAAGTTTTATCGACTCGGCGTTCAAAACGATATCTAGAGTCAGTATCAATTTGTAATCTACGACCAGTCTTGGTAATCATCAACGGTTCAAACACTGCCGCTTCTAATATTATATTACGAGTATTTTCACTACAGGCACTAGTATTGCCACCAATGATTCCAGCAAGAGCATGGACTTCACAACCATCACAAATCACTAAATCTTCAGAAATACACTTATACTCTTTATTATTTAAAGCCTGAAATTGTTGTTCATCTTTCAATAATTTCACTTCTAAAGCAGCTAACTTATCAGCATCATAAGCATGCATTGGTTGGCCAAAACTGTAAGCCATGTAATTAGTAATATCGACAATGGCTGAAATCGGACGTACACCAATATTTTCTAATAATTGCTTTAGCCAGCTTGGGCTCTCTATATTATTGACGTTTTTAAATTCACGAATACAAAATAAGGGACAAGCATCAGAAGCCATTACTTTAACGTTGAACTCAGAATGAAAGCTATGATCAATTTTTGGCAGTTCGAGCGGCAGTAATCTACCAATACCCACAGCTGCCAAGTCACGAGCAATGCCATATACTCCAAGTGCATCACCACGATTTGGAGTAACATTAACTTGGATTACCGGGTCATCCAGGCCATAATATTTGATAAACTTTTCACCAATATTTGCACTATCCGGTAATTCGATGATCCCATCAGCATCACTACCGATCAGAAGCTCTGCTGCAGAACAGAGCATCCCCATACTTTTAATACCTCTAATTTCTGAGGCCTTGATTTTAAATTTACCATTAGGAATTTCTACACCAACCTTAGCCAACACTACCTTGATTCCAGCCCGTGCATTTGGTGCCCCACAGACAATTTGTAAGTTTTCTGTTGTCGTTTGTACAGTACAAATTCTTAATTTATCAGCAGCTGGATGTGGCATAGTGTCAATAATATGAGCCACAGTAAAATCGACTAATTCCTGTCTTTTATCGATTACCGATTCAATTTCTAAACCAATATTAGTTAATGTTGTAGCAATTTCCGTAACCGTAGCGTCAGTATCTAAAAAACGCTTTAACCATGATAAAGTAAATTTCATTTTGTTAACCCTCCAACTAATGTTGGAACATCAAATGCAGAAAAATTATAATGTCTTAGCCAGCGTATGTCGCCATCAAAAAATTGTCGTAAATCCTTGATATTATATTTAAGCATTGCCAAACGCTCAACTCCTAACCCAAAAGCAAAGCCCTGCCATTCATTTGAGTCAATATTTACATTTTCTAGTACTTTAGGGTGAACCATGCCGCAACCAAGCACCTCCAACCATTGATTATTATCATTTAAACAAATATCCACCTCAGCAGACGGTTCGGTAAAAGGAAAAAAACTTGGTCTAAATCGTATTTTAATATTTGTCTGTTCAAAGAAATGCTTAATAAATTCTATGATTACGTATTTCAAATGTCCCATATGAATATTTTTGTCTATTACTAGCCCCTCAATTTGATGAAACATCGGAGTATGAGTCTGATCTGAATCGGATCTATAAGTTCTACCGGGAGCAATTATTCTATATGGTGGTTTTTCATGCTGCATTGTTCTTATTTGAATTGGTGAGGTGTGAGTACGCAACACTTCACCAAACTTAAGATAAAATGTATCATGCATTTGTCGCGCTGGATGATGCTCACCAATATTTAAGGCAGTGAAGTTATACCAATCAGTTTCGATGCTTGACCCATATTTTGCAGTCAAGCCGAATTTGGCAAAAATTTGCGTCAATTCTTCTAAAGCCTGACTAATCGGATGAACGCTGCCATATTTGCGCGGCCTTGGTGGTAGTGTAAGATCTATGGCTTCATTATGTAATTGCTGTTCTAAAGCTTGAGCTTCAAGGATAATTTGTTTTTCCTGAATTAATTCAGTAATGCGTTGTTTTACTTCGTTGATTTGTTGACCAAAATTTTTGCGCTCAAACTCACTAAGTGACCCTAGTTTCTGCATAGCCTGAGCTACAGGGCTTTTTTTTCCGAGAAATTCAACTTTAATTTGTTGTAATTCATTTAAATTGTTAGCCACAGCAATTTTATCTGCCGCTGATTCGATCAGATGTTTAAGCATATTACGGATTAATTTCGATTAATTTTTTCTTTGTGAGCGTTCACGGTTTTTAGATATAGAAAAAGTCGTCTTGCTTGAGATTTTGTCAAAAATCGAAACAATTCAGTCTTTATAAGATCCTCTTACTTAAGCTAATTTCTGGATTACCACGGAGCCTAACGACTCCTGGTGATGACGCCTTGTATACAGATAACCAAATTTCCTACAACCTTATAAATCCTAGCACTCATAATAATTTAACTTATAGATTAAATATACATCATTTTTTTAGAATGTACATATTCATATTATCCACTTTAATTAGTAACCAATCAATTCTTACTTATTCTTATGTAAATTAACGCGAGTTGCCAATTAAATATCAGTTGGGATAATTTGCGCTTCTAAAGCTTTCAGAACATTTCTCTCTTTAATATTTAATTAAAATTAAATTATCAGCATATTGACATGAATTATATTAATAGATATTATAATGTACATAACATATATATAAATATAAAAAAGGATAAAAAAGATTATTATGAGACAAAGCTATTTTATTGATTTTGAAACTACACCACATATAAAAATTGAAAATCTAGAAGATATGAGGAGGTTATATGATGAACTTCCATATACTACTATTGAACTATTATACTTAAATTTACCTTATAATTATAATGATGAACATGCAAAAGCAACAATGAGCATGCTAGCTGAAGTGTTGCCAAGGACACATATCACCTCGCTTGTTTTGCAGACACATTTATCGCAAGAAATATTGATTAACATTTTACCATCAACACTTGTTAACAAACTTACAATCTATTCGGGCTATAAGTTGTCGACAAATGAAGCTCACGCATTAGCTCGAATTTTGCCGGAGACCAAAATTACTATGTTAAATGTAGACAATATACGTATAGTTAATGTTTCTGCTCAAATGAACCTATTTAGAGCTGTGTCAAACAGCAAAGTTGAGAATTTTTTCGCGCAAGTTGATGATATTATTTACGCACAATTATTAGTGCCGTATTGTACCAATGAGCATATAACAACTAATTTCAATCTATTTAATATAGATCGAGAAAGCTCTGTCTTAATTAAGATAGCTACTTTTAATAAAATGCTAAAAAAAGGCACAACAGATAAAAATTTGTTGAATAAAATTTGTTATGATCTAATTACACAAGGCTATTTTGAATCGTTAGCTACTTTTCTTAAAAATCATAATATACTCAATGTTAATGATATTATTAGCATTAATACTCAGTCATCTATCGATCTATTTGTACACTTACAAAAAACAGATACAACCAGCAATGAGATATTACCGACGATTAAGAAAGTTTGTTACCAACTGATTAAAGAAGGTGTTTACAGTGGATTATTTGATTTTATTACCAATCATCATATAACTGATCAAGACTGGATGAGTCTTGATATGAATGAGGAAGTTATAAGCAAAATAGCTAGCTATGAAAGATTAAGCTCGATCGAGCAATCGCAAGCTATGTCTGATGAAATCTGTACTGCGCTTCTTAAGAGTTGTCATTATGAGAGGTTGAATACTTTTTTGGTATTTAATAATATCACCCATTTGTCCGTTTCATCCGATCAAATACCTTTGTTTATAGAGCAAACTCTGTTTGATATAAGAAATGCTAATGCTACCAAAGTTAGTTTAGAAGTTCAAGAGGTTTATCATCACGAAGATCAGCCATTATTAATAAAGTCAATAATTGAAAAGCTTAATTTTATTGGCAATGAAGAGAATCTCGTGTCAAAAATAACTAAATTTAATAGAGAATACCAACAGAGATTTAATGATTATGATTTGCTTAAAGATATTTGTGATGAACTAATTAATAGTAGTTATTACCCAGAATTAAAAATTTTTCTAACAGCCTACGCTATAACTTATGAAAATTTACAAAGTGCAAATCTAGAAGGTATCTCATTAAGTATAATTGAGTTTATCCTCAGTGCTCTATCAAGAGAAAAAGAGTGCGGATATGAAGAACTACAAAATCTTCGATGCTTTAATATTTGCAAACATTTCATTAATTCTGGTTCAATTGAGCAGTTAAAGCTTTTTCTTCTTAATAATGATATTCAAGAGCTCAGATTGAATTTAGATGAATTAAGTTTACCCGAAACTTTAGAGCTATTTGAGATAATAAGGGAAACGAAAATTACCCATCGAGTTTGTTTAATGACAGACAAGCCTTTGCCGGAAGAGTTACTAATGATTGTTTACGGTAGGAAGAGGGAATTTAGTAGTTATTTTTACTTAAGTGGTAAAATAGATGATATTTTATATGAGTTAAGTAGATATTCAGATTCGGCGAAACCTATTGCTAGCTCCGTGCTTCTTACCGAAAAGTTTGGTAATACTCATCATAATATGTACGAGAACTATACTCGTGCCTCTAAGATTTGCTATATGCTGCTTAAAGCCGGTTACTATGATACACTAAAGAATTTTTTTAATAATAATAATATAATAGAACTCGGTCTATCTTCTTTTGAACCATTAACCTATGAAGAAACAACTAAGTTGTTTGAGATAATCTCACAAGTTCCCAAAATGCATCTTGATACAATACATTTTAATTATGAGAAGGAGGATAGTAATTATCAACAAACAATTGCTGAATTTATTAAGCTGAGCAAGTCTACTAGGTGTATTATAAATGGAGTTGATGTTAATGGTGATAAGATGAACACGATTCAAGTACATCACGAAAAACAACCACTTCCTTGGCCAAAACTTTTGGATAATGAGGAGCTCTTTAATCAAGATGACAGATGCTATCAGCTAATTAAAGCCGGTAATTACGAGAAGTTACGTAGTTTGCTTAACCAGAATAGTATCGTAGAGTTAAATTGGTCTTATAAAGAATTAACGTGGGATGAAGTATCAGGATTGCTTCAAGTGATACCAACTACTCAACTTACGAGCATTTATTTCAGTATAACACAACGGAACAGTATAGTTAAAATTAATGAGTTTTTATCATCACTTATCAAGAATGTCATTACTACTAAAGTTATAGTAGGCAATATGTTTAGTGGTAGTTATATTAATAATCTTACAAAAGAGCTGTGTGAATGTATAGCACAGTTTAATTCAGCGTCATCTGATAATCCAGCTTTACTTAATAAGATTTATCATCATTTAGTTGCTGGTAGTTATTATCAAGCGTTAGAAACTTTTATAAATACTTACCATATTGAATTAACCGAAGCTCTACATAATACACTACTATCATATTCATCATACATCGCTATAGAAGAAACAAAACAAGCACTGGATAATATTATTCATCATCAACAAGCAGACTTAACAGGTCATCATGAAGAAGGTGACGATCAAATATAATAATTTAATTTTATTGACTGCAATATTTCATGGGATACTTCATCCCATGAATATTGATAATTATTGTTGTGATATAAATCTTTCCCTAATTTAATTATTAATTGCGGATAAAAGTGAGACTGGAAAGCTCTAATTACATAGTTAGTCTGAAGATCAAATGTACCGGTGATTTCGATTTTGTAACCGATTCTTTGCAAATCTTGCTGTAATTTGGTGACTTCATCTGATTTATCACCAAAAGAGAACATAATATCAACTACAAAAGTATCTTGAGTTGATAGATTTAAGGGCATTCTATACCATAAGCCTAGCTTATGTTGCCCCAAATATGACCAATCAAAAAATGGTCCAGGGTCAATCTTTCGATTTGGAGCAATATCAGAATGACCCAAGATGTTAGTTCTTGGAATATTATACAGCGTTATTAGTTGCTTGCATAAGCTAATACAGCTTTGCATTTGTGCTATTGGATAACTGGCATAACCTAAATTATCTAATTCTATACCGACAGAATATTCATTAATACTACTATAATTTTGCCAGTTGCTGACTCCGGCGTGCCATGCGCTATGTTGATCTTCGACCAGCCTAAATACTTCGCCGTCAGCTTTGATCACGTAATGAGCGCTAACCTTGGCTGCAATATTACATAATTTGCTGATGGCTTCATCAAACTCCATTTCTGTATAATGAATTATGATAAATTTTATCTCACCTTTTCTAATAGAATAATTGGGTGAACAAAATTTTGTGATAATATTCATAAATTGCTAGATTTCATAGTGGTTGTAAACTATTATCGCCTGGTACTATAATAACCAAAAGCTTTGCAAGTAAGTATACAACATTAAATAGAAGTAAAAATTGACAGCGATCACTGAAAAAAAAATAAATCATACCATAAACGAGATTAGATCATTAATATATGTTGTTCTAATAGCTTTAGCTATCAGAAGTTTAGTAATAGAACTGTTTTTTGTTCCTACAGGCTCAATGAAAGCAACAGTTCTTGAAGGTGAATACATATTTTCAACAAAATATTCTTACGGTTACAGTAGATATTCTTTTCCTTTTAGTCCTAATATTTTTAGTGGTAGAGTCTTTGCATCAGCTCCGCAAAGAGGTGATATTATAATTTTTCGTCCACCAATGAATATGGAACTTAGATATATTAAAAGATTGATTGGTTTACCTGGTGATAAAATTCAACTTATTAAAGATGTAATATATATTAATGATATGCCTATAGTGAGATCTGAAATAGGTGATTATACTGACGAACAAGGTCAGAAATATAATAAATATAAAGAAACATTGCCAAATGGAGTCAGTTATACTGCTTATAAACTTGATCAGAAGATGGAAAAATTTACTATGATGATTAATAAATACAGTAATACCGAGATATTCTATGTACCAAAAGATCATTATTTTTTTCTAGGAGATAATCGTGATTGTTCTAATGATAGTAGAGTAGATTTGGGATTTGTGCCATTTGAGAATTTTATTGCTAAAGGGCGGGTCATTCTTTTCTCTACCAAAGAACTATTATGGGTAGATAATGGTAGTATAACTGAACGTGTGGCAAGAATATGGTTATGGTTAAAATCTATTAGATTTAATCGAATGTTTAAAAGTATATATTATGATTAATGAAACCGCTGTTATTCAAACAATAAGCAAAAGAATTGAACAATCAACTGGATATCATTTTAATAATCTTGAGTTGTTAGTTGAATCATTAAGTCACCCCTCTTTAAAGCAAAATATTTCCAAATACTCAATCAATAAAAATTATGAAAGATTAGAATTACTTGGTGATGCAATACTTAATTTTATTATTACCGAGTATTTATTTCAAAACTTCACCAAACAAGATGAAGGTACTTTAGCTAGAGTAAGATCATTTTTAGTTTGTAAAGAAACCTTATGTAAAGTAGCGGCAGCAATTAATTTGGCTGATGATATAATAATGACTCACGGCGAAGAAATTTCTGGTGGCCGCAGTAATCCTAATAATTTAGAAAATGCCATGGAAGCACTGATAGCTGCCATTTATCTGGATAGTAACATTGATACCATTAGATCTATTATTATCAATCTATGGTCAGAGTTCTTAAATAATATTAATATTAGCAAAACTGATCCTAAAACTACTTTACAGGAGTGGGCTCAAAGTAAGGGATATAATAAACCAATATATACAGTTGTAAACAAGTCAGGATATGCTCATTCACCATATTTTACTATTATGGCTAAGGTAGCTCATTATCAACAACAAGGGCATGGCAACTCTATTAAAACAGCAGAAAAAGAAGCAGCGCAGAAAATATTGGATATACTCAAATTGTAATAAATTTCTAGTCTTACTATAATAATACCAGGAGTGTTGTTCACGATTTTAATGCGCCATCGATGTCACTCCTGCCTGTATAGGTTTTTAGCAGCTAGATGCCAAGAATTTAATACTCATACAATCCCAACCAACATAGTCCCTCGAACACTCGATATCATACCATATACCATACACACAACGTCATCCCGAACTTGTTTCGGGATCTCATCATGGCTTCATAAGATCCCGAAACAAGTTCGGGATGACATTAGAGTGTTCCGGGATGACGTTGTGCAGGATGACATCATGGCGCTCAGGATAACATAACATCGTGCGTTATAGTTGTTCTATTCACCACTATCGTTATCGTATGGATTACTGGAACCAGCACCACCAGCTGGGTTGACATATGGGTTTTGGAGAGTCTGCTGTAGCTTATTGACGCTATCAGTCAATGTTTGTTCATCTGCTTCAGGCGTATAGTCTGGTGGATTATCTAGACAACTCCAAAAGTCTCGTAAATTAGCAATCTTTGGAACGCAATATTTAGCAACTGATTTTGAATCATTTAATGCTTTTGAAAAAACTTTTTCTGTAGCGGTTAATACTCCAGCTTGTTCAAGTCCCTTGAACACCCAAAATGTTACTACTACCGCTCCCACTGCTATCATTAGATACCATTTTGTGATTATTCCATATATAAAGATCCCCATTGGGTTAGCGGTAATCAATCTTCTTAAAGCATTCCACATTGTAAATAACTTGATCAATATATTAGCTGTCAGGTTACTCTATATATATTAACCTGCAAAGTTTTTTTTACCAGACGTTTTACAAAACCTCATTTAAGAGGTAATTTTGCTGTCAAAATCAAACAGAAGTATTTTTTGTTCGTTAGTTAGTATCTGCAATATATCAAATATTATAAACATTCTTAATTAAATAAGAAGATAAAAAAATAGTACACGGAACAACTATTAAATCAATGCCAGTCATAATAGTTAGCAAATAGAAATTAGTTTCCTCTTGTAGAATAAGACCGGCCATGATTATATTTGGAATTATTAATGGCATAATTAATATAGATAGAAAGTTAGTGTTAGATCTAAAATAACCCTGCATGGCAGCAATCAATACCAACAAAGCGCTCGCCAGTATTAATAATAATATCAGAGTTATACTGAGTTTTATTAATGTTGATCTAGTCAAATTAAAAATTATCAAGATAATCGGCATATTTATTATGGCACCAATAGTACTACTGATAAGAATAGCGCCAAATTTTGCTACAACAATTTCGACAGCAGAAAAACTTGATAATAATAACTCCAATGTCCCATCTTCTATATCTTGCTTAAATATAATGTTGGCAAAACCAATAAAAGATAATGGAATATAAATTACTGAAAACAATATTCCAAATTTATTAATTTCTTCCTGCTTGTTAATTAATACAATACTTAAAGCAGAAAATATAAAAAAAGCGATCAAGTACTTGATTAAATTATTAATTTTATACTGAATAATTAGTTCTTGTCTGAGTAATGGCACTAGTTTTTGCAAATTACTATCCTCTTAAATTTAATTACTATAGGCTTGTTGCTTAAATCAGTAAAGTTGCTATGCTCATATTAAAGTTTCTTATATAAAACCTAGATTTATATGCGAATTAATTATGATGAGCAAGCAGTCTATTGTTATCACTCGCAACAAAATAATGAGTGAGCAAGTAACACATAAATTGACACTTACTGAACATTTACATGAGTTAAAAGTACGAATAATAGTAATATTAGCAAGTTTTATTACTGCTTTTATTACTTGCTATTACTTTAGTAATAACATTTATAATTTTTTGCTACAACCATTAGCTGATCTTAATGAAGAACATCTTAGGCGCATAATTTACACAGGTCTTGCTGAGGCGTTTTTTACTTATCTAAAACTTGCTGCCTTCAGCAGTTTTCTTATTATTGTACCAATTATAGCCATCCAGAGTTATTTATTTATTAGTCCTGGATTATGTAATTATGAAAAAAAAATAGCTGCTTTTATATTATTAATGTCACCCTTATTATTTTGGAGCGGTAGTATTTTTGTATTTTATTATGTTATGCCCCGTGCCTGGCATTTTTTTCTTAGTTTTGAAAATAGTAATGCGGTAATTCCAATAATGCTGGAAGCTAAAATTAGCGAATATTTAAACTTAGTTATTCATTTAGTGGTAGCATTTGGAGTGGCTTTTCAATTGCCGATAATTTTATTAATATTAAATTTATTAAAAATTGTTAGTTCTACAAGTTTAATTAATAAACGTCGCCTAGCTGTGGTTATTAATTTTATTATTGCAGGAATATTAACTCCCCCTGATATCTTAAGCCAGTTTGCCCTTGCAATACCGATGCTTTTATTATATGAAATTTCAATTATCATGTGTAAGTTTGTAGAAAATAGAGGAAGTAATGTTAGACATCAAATGGATTAGAGAACACACCCACGAGTTTGATAATCTGCTAATAAAAAGAGGCATTGCTCCACTATCTACAGAAATTGTTAGGTTAGATGAAGAAAAAAGACAACTTACTACATTACTGCAACAATTTCAGCATGCCAGAAATAAGAAATCTAAGATGTTGGGTAATATAAAAAATAAGACCACTAAAGAATTTGAAGAACTTAGGCGTGATGTTGCTCATATTAATGAGAAATTGAATGAACTTAATCATAAGTTGAATAGCGATAGTAATTTACAAGATATAATGGATAACTTGCCTAATCTTCCAGCGGACGAAGTGCCATATGGCACTGATGAAAATATGAATAAATTTATCCGAGATTGGCAAAGTAGCAATCAAAATACCTGCTCTAAACAGCATTTTGAGCTTGGAGAACAACTAGGCATGATGGAGTTTACACAAACTGCAAAAATATCTGGAAGCAGATTCGTTACTTTAAAACAAGATTTAGCTAAATTGGAACGAGCTCTAATCAATTTTATGATTGATATTCATACCAAGGAATTTGAATATATCGAAATATCACCACCGTATTTGGTACGCCCAAGCGCTATGTATAATACTGGTCAACTACCAAAGCTAGCTGAAGATTCTTTTATTACTACTACCAATTATCGCTTAATCCCAACTGGAGAAGTACCGCTTACTAATATGGTTGCAGATATGATTTTGTCACGAGATAAACTACCAATACGTTATACTGCATTTACTCCATGTTTTCGTTCAGAAGCTGGTAGCAGCAGTAGAGATACACGAGGCATGGTTAGGCTGCATCAATTTGGCAAAGTTGAATTGGTAAGTATTACCACACCTGCTGAATCTGACTATGAACATGAGTACATGACTAATACCGCAGAAGAAGTACTGCGTAGGCTAGACTTATCCTATCGCGTGATATTACTTTGTAGCGGTGATATGGGGTTCTCAGCCAAGAAAACATACGATCTGGAAGTATGGTTGCCAGGTCAGAAACAATATCGTGAGATTTCTAGTTGTTCAAATTGTGGTGATTTCCAAGCAAGAAGAATGAAAGCAAGGTATAAAGAGTTTGGCGCAACTGAAACAACATTTGTACACACCTTAAATGGTTCAGCGCTAGCGGTTGGTAGGACGATGGTGGCTATTCTAGAGAATTATCAAAATGAAGATGGTTCTATTTCCATTCCAGATGCTCTGGTGCAATATATGGGTGGGCAGAAAAAAATTGAACCGACTTGTATACTCGTTTAGCTGAGAGAGGTCTATTGTTTATTAATTTCTTAGTCGATAGCCAGTTTTGAATATCCAGCCCATCAACATAATACAGATTGTCATAAAGACTAATATCATCACCACACTAGTACCTAAGCTGACATCTGCACTTTCATAAAAGCTCCACCTGAAACCACTGATGAGGTAAACGACAGGATTCAAAAGAGATATTTTTTGCCAAAATTCCGGAAGCATATTAATAGAGTAAAAACTTCCACCCAAGAAGGTTAGCGGAGCAATCACCAATAAAGGAATCAGCTGTAATTGCTCAAATCCATCAGCCAAAATACCGATTATAAAGCCAAGCACACTGAAGGTAATACAGGTCATAATCAAAAAAAATACCATCCACATTGGATGCATAACTTTAAGCGGAACAAAAAACCCGGCTGTCAGCAACACTATAGCACCAATGATCAATGATTTAGTTACAGCAGCTCCCACATAACCGATAGCAACCTCAAAAGATGAAAGCGGTGCTGATAAAATTTCGTAGATCGTCCCGGTAAAGCGTGGGAAATATATACCAAAAGATGCATTAGCAATGCTTTGTCCTAATATTGTCAGCATAGTTAATCCAGGAACTATAAATGCACCATAATGTACTCCATCAATATCCTTGATATGCGTACCAATAGCTGAACCAAAAACAATAAAATAGAGTATAGTTGAAATAATCGGCGAAGCAATGGTCTGCCCTATAGTACGAAAAGCTCGCATCATTTCAAATTTGAAGATAGCCCAGATACCGTGGTAATTCATGATTTACCTACTAATTGTATGAATATTTCCTCAAGCGAACTTTGGCGAGTAGCTAGATCTTTGTACCTTATAGCATTTTCTTTTATGTGATCTAGTAGATTCGCCACCTCATTATCTTCTGTCAATAATGGATCATAGTTGAAAACCAGCTGTTTTCCTTCTTCAGCAAGCTGTAAATTAAATTTTGACAATTGTTTTGGAATTTCCACAAGAGATTCATGAAGGTTTATTATCAACTGTTTCTTACCCAATTTTTTCATTAACGCTGTTTTTTCTTCGGTAATGATCAATTTTCCTTTATTAATTACTCCAATACGATCCGCTATCTCTTCCGCTTCTTCAATGTAATGAGTGGTAAGAATAATAGTCACGCCAGATTGTCTAAGTGCAGACATCTGTTCCCACATGGATTTGCGTAATTCTACATCGACACCAGCTGTAGGCTCATCCAGAAACAGAATATCTGGCTCGTGTGACAGCGCCTTAGCAATCATCACTCGTCGCTTCATACCGCCGGACAACATACGGATCTGCTCATCTTTCTTATCCCAGAGCGATAGCTTTTCTAGAATCTCTTTGATATAAGATGAGTTTGCTGGTTTTCCAAAAAGACCACGACTAAAACTCACTGTGTTCCAAACACTCTCAAACGCATCTGTAGTCAATTCTTGTGGTACTAAACCTATGTGCGACCTAGCGACACGATAATCCTTTAAATGATCATTACCGAATACTTTAATACTACCAGCAGTAGCTTTTACAATACCGCATACAGCATTGATCAGCGTGGTCTTACCTGCACCGTTTGGGCCAAGAAGTGCAAATATCTCTCCTGGTTGTATTTCTAGATTAACATCATCTAACGCTTTAAACCCATTGTTATAGGTTTTCTTTAGTCCATGAATAGAGATAGCTGTCATTATTTTTAATCAAAGATTTTTTTGAAAGAGGAATCAATTATAAGGATAATTTAATGCATAAAGCTTATGCTTTATTGAACTTCCTTTTAATTTTCATTTTTGCTGCTTGCAAGTTTTTTTAAAACTTCTAAATCACCCATTGTAATTGCCTGAATATTTTCTGTGATTTTTTCGATGGGCCAATCCCACCAAGCAAGTTGTAAAAGAAAAACTATCGTTTTATCGTCAAATCTTTTACGAATTACTTGTGCCGGATTCCCGCCAATAACAGTATAAGGCTCTACATCTTTGGTCACGAGAGCATTTGTTCCAATAATGGCACCATGCCCAATTTTAATACCTTGCATAATTGTTGCGGAATTTCCAATCCAGACATCGTTACCAACAACCGTATCACCTTTACTTATCACATTCATGGCAGCACTCGTCCAAGATTTTCCGAATACTTTAAAAGGATATGTTGAAATACCATCCATCGCATGATTAGAGCCATTCATAATAAAACGCACTGCAGTCGCTATTTGACAGAATTTACCAATAATGAGTTGATCCTGCATGAAATCAAAGAGATACAGCACATTTGTTTCAAAATTGTGTATATCTTCTGGATCATCATAATAAGTATAATCACCAACAATAATTTGAGGATTAGTGATAATGTTTTTTAAAAAACATGTTCTCTTTACTCCTTCAATGGGATAGATAATATTTGGATTTAGATATATATCATTTATCATATTTATTACTATATACAACATTCGAGAACAAAAGTAACAAAAATTAGCTGTTTTTAAATTCTCGTGCTCAAGAACCTAAACTAACATTTCTTAATACTGCTATAGCGTCTAGAGCTAATATAAATACAGAGAAATGTCTAGTTATTTTATATTTGGATATTATATCTTCATTAGCATCAGCTATAGGTTCAATAGTTAAGTTTGAAGTTTTATAGAGATTACTATTGCCTTTATATAAACCTACTACTCCTTTTTCTTTTTCACCAATACGCATTAAAAGAATACTAGCACTTTGAATTCCCGAATTATTGTTCACAACCATATTATTGGATGGTATTATTGGAACACCACGCCACGTGATAAAGCTTGATCCAAACATCTCAACAGTTTCAAGTACTATACTGTTATGAGTGCATTTTTTAGCAAATACAGCTATAGCTTTAGGATTCGCTAAAAAAAAAGAAGGTTTATTCCAAACTAAAGATAATAAATCGTCGAAATTATCAGGAGTTAAGGGTTTTAGCTGGGCATCACATGACATAGCAGAAGAAATATTATTTAATAACCCATATTTTTTATTATTAATAATTTCCCATTCCTCTCTATCCTCCATCTTTTTGGCTGCAATTTCTAATTGTTCATCTAATTGTTGGCTATAATTCTCATTATTATTTTTTGTATTTAAAGTTATAGTCGCTTGAATTATGTCTAATTGATTCTCAGTTGAATTTTCTATGAAATTTGGATAATTGTCTGGATACGGTGGTTCTTCAAATTGAGTTAAGAATAATAGACTTTCATTAGGCTGCTTGATTGTTGCCAATTCTTTTTTTCTTACTTCAAATATTTCTTCTAATTGCTTTTTTAGCTGCGAGTCACTTACTATTTTTTCAAAAGTTTCTTTATTTAAAACAAGGAGGCTTCCTTTAGTGGTAGCTGTAATAGTTGCTTGCCGTGGAATTTCTTTTAAAAGAGCCATTTCACCAAAATAATCACCGCTAGTTAATGAATTTAATATTGTCTCTTTATCATCAATAGTTTTATTGGTTACGTTATATTGACCATTGATAATAATATAGAATGCTTTACCTATATCACCTTGCTTAACAATTATATCTCCTGCTTTGACGTTTTTTTGATATACACTCTTTATTATTTCTTGTATTAGTTCTTCCGGTAAAGGTTTAAATAAGGACACACATCTCAGTAAATCTGATAAAAAGTAAGAATCGGCTGCTGTTATGATATTAGTATTTTTTGGAATAGTAAGTCGTTGTTGCGATGTTTTTTCTTCAAAGTTTATTGAACTAACCTTATAAACACTGCTGCCAATATTTACCCAAGGTAAAATTTTGAGCAACCAATTTGGAGATGCAAATGGTGTTTGTATTAGTATAGGAGTACTTTCAAACATATTAATCGATTCATTACTTAGCCATTGGTAAAGTTGCTCCTTCTTCTTTTTCTAACGACTCATTGATTTTTTTATCAAGATCAACTTGCTTTTGTGAAGAGAGATTGGCAAGAATGATAGCATTAATAAAGAATAATATAGCTAATATTATAGTTGTTCTTGTTAGAAAGTTAGCAGCAGAGCGAGCAGTAACCATTCCCATATTACCTCCACCACTACCACCAATCCCACTTAATCCATCAGTTCCGGTTTGTTGTAGTAAAATAACAGTGATCAATAATACAGCGATTATAACATGAACAAAAAGCAATATACTCATGGTGGTACCAAAATAAAATTAAAATCAGAATCTTTTGTTAAATATTTCTTAGAGCCTGTCTGACACGTGCATATAAGAGAGGAATTTTTAGAAAAAACGCAGTCAAGTACCGCAGTGTACTCTTGGTTTTGCGGAACAGAGACGAGTTTTGATAACAAAATTACCTCTTAGATGCACGTGTCAGACAGGCTCTAAGCATTTGTGATAATACTTCAGAATCTAGGGCAGCTTTTCCTACTAACACTCCCTGGATATAAGGTATCTTTAATATCTGTTGTATATTATTTAAATTTACCGACCCACCATACACCAAATTTATGTTATTTGCAATCTGAGTTTGCTGACAGATAAAGTGGAGGTGGGTAAAAATTTCTATTAATTGCTCACTCGCTGGAATTATATCAGTGCCGATGGACCATATTGGCTCATAAGCAATGATAACTGTTTGAGTTAAACTAAGATCAGCTATCGAATTGATTAATTGTGTGGTAAGAAAAGTTTTGTAATCATAATTATCTCTGACAAATAATGATTCACCAATACAAATTATCGGTGTAACTCCATTTTGTACACAGTGATGAACTTTTTGTGCAATTAACTCATTAGTTTCGCCAAATATATTTCTACGCTCACTATGCCCAATCACTGCATAATCTATGCTCGAGCTTTTTAGCATAATCGCCGAAAATTCGCCGGTATATGCTCCATGATCAGCAAAGTGGCTTACATTTTGTGCACAAAATTTTATCGATTCAAACTTATGGCTAAGATAAGCAAGGTAAGGCGCTGGAGTTGCTATAATTAAATTATGCTGAAGATCTTGAGAGATAATGTTAAAACATATGTCTACTGCTTCAGCCAATGAGAAATGCATTTTCCAGTTCGCGATAATAAAAGGTTTCATGATGAGAAATCACTTGCAGATATTGAGAATGCTAATTATTTTAGGTGTTTGTAAAGATAAGTAAATAGGTATTTGTAATTATTATGTTACGTGAAATTAGAAAAATGGCCAATAACATTGGCGTACGTATCTTTTTAGGAGTTGTAGTGTTTGCTTTTATTGGCTTTGGCATAAAAGATGTATTACAAGCTACCACTAATTCTGATTTAGTAACATTCTCTGATGCTAAGAATATTACCGAACAGGCTTTTTTAAAAGCAAAATCTGAGGAAATTGCGATTATCCAAAAGCAAAATAATCTCCATCTGTCAGATGAAGATATTAAAGAATTGGAAATTGATCAGATTATTCTACAAAGGTTAATCAATAGCAGTATTTTAAATCATATTACGCAATATTATGATCTTAATTTGAGCGAAAATACCGTAATCCAGTTTATAAAACAAGCGCCAATTTTTAACAATTCATCTGGAGAATTTGACCTTCAGATTTTTCATTCGGTGATTAGAAATTCCTACCAAAAAGAAGAGGAATATCTGCAACGTCTTAAAGAAGAAATTCTAAAAAGTGCTTTACTGAACGTGTTCTCAGAAACTTTTCAGGTACCAGAAATTATGGTAAATAATGTCATTGATTATATGTCTGAGAAAAGAGATATAGATTTAGTACAAATTGATCTTGATAATGTTAATAATAAATTTATCTCTCCAATACCTACTAAAGATCAGTTACTACAGTTTTATCATGATCATCAAGATTTATTTGTTTTGCCAGAAAGACGAGACTTATCTTATATTATAGTTCCGAATAACATGATCAAGCAAAAAATTAAGATTACTGATGAAGAATTAATGAATTTTTACCAAGAGAATATTGATGAATTTGATAATAAAAATTTTGATAAAGTTAGAAAGCAGGTTACAGCATCATTAAAGCAGCAGAAATTTGATGAATTACGAATGGAGTTCAATAAAAATCTAGAAGATGATGTCGCTAGTGGTGCTAGCTTAAAAGAAATTGCAGAAAAATATTCCTTGTCTTTACAAAATATTGATAATGTAACCTATAATAATGTCATTAATCGGAAAACTGCTCTACTCTCTGAAGTAGGCAGTACTATCTTTGAAATGGCTGCAGAAGAAGTATCTTACCCTATAGAGGTAGGTAGTGAAGGAGATATATTATTAATTGAGATTAATAATATATCTCCTAGTATACTTGAAGCTTTTGAAACAGTTAGCGCAAAAGCAGAAAAGTTATGGCAAACTCAACACTTGCGCAAGTTAAACCTAGAAAAATTTAATGAGCTCGCAGTAAGCTATAATCCTAAAAATATTGATGTTCAACAATTAAAACCATTAGGGATCACAGTAGATCCAGAGTTTTTCATGATTAGAGCTGATCTAGATCATAATAATACTTTGCCCACTGAACTTAACATGGTTATTTTTCAGACTAAATTAGGCATCAACACCCCAGTGTTTATTAAGAATAACAAAGCATATTTTGCTCACATAAAATCAATTAAAACCGATAGTGCAAAAATACGAAGTATTAAGAAAAGTAAGGGAGAAAATATTGCAAGTAATATAAAACAAGGAGTTATTGAAGAAATGATTCAATATTTTGGACAGAAGAATAGAATTCAAATTAATAACCATCACTCTATTTTAGGAATCACCGAGAATTAACATTCACAATAGCCTTCTAATGGGTATCTATTCAGGGGTCTGGCAAACCGCAGATGTATGATATATACACTAGTCTTATTAACGCACTCGATGTCATTCCCAGCAACGACGGGAATCTAGAAATAAAAGCCTCAAATGCTTAGATGTACGCTCGATTCCCGCCGTTGCTTGGAATGACATCGTGGAAGCAGTTTGTTGTCAACTCACCATCTGTATTCTGTATACCTGATACGGCAAAGGTCTGCCAGGGACGTGAATAGATATACATTGGGTACTAAGTTCAAGCTTAACTTGTTCTACAAACAATCTTTTTTCCGCAGAAACAAAACCAGATTTCTCTGTAGTTTGCAATAGGTGTTAAAGTAGGCGAGCGTCACGGTTTTAAGACAAGTCGTCTTGCTTGAGATTTTATTAAAATCAAAACAATCCTGTCCTTATAAGGTATGCTCCATACTTACTTGAGTTGGTTTCTGGATCACCACAAAGCCTAAAAATGTGTTGAAAATTTTATATGAAAATGTTGTTTATCATCATACAGTTTTTTTCTTACCGGTATCGCCCAATCTATCCTAATTGGTGCTATTCTAGTAATCCATATTATACCAAAACCAGCAGAAGCGCGCATTGATCTATCATTATAAAATTCATCACGTCTATATTGACTTCTTGGATTTAGTTTAACTCCCCAAACACTACCTATATCAGAAAACACTGCACCAGTAACATTAAACTCTTCTGGTAATCCAAGAGGAAAATTGAGTTCTGCAGTAAGACTATAGTACTGTTGTCCACCAAGACCTTCTTTAGTTTTTTTGTCTCTAGGACCAACTCCACCGAAAGCAAAACCTCTTAAAGTATAATCACCTAAATTAAAACGATCAGAAATGCGCACTGTTTTACCGCCAACACCTCTAATATCACCTGTACTACCGGCTAATTTAAGAGTTAACTTGTTATTATTAAAAGATTTAAAATATTTTCCATCTAGCTCATGCTTTAAATATTTGTTATTACCACCAACACCAGCATATTCTTGAGAACCACTGATGATATAACCATTCTTAGGAATAATTCTACTATCGGTCTGATCATATGTTAAAGTTTGACCAATGGCCGAGGTAGTAAACTTACCCATTTGTTCAATCAAAAATCGTGAACTTGAAGCTTCAGGGGCATTTAATTTATCTTGTTTGATCAAATAATCAATATCATGAGTTAAATCTTCAGTGATATCATAGCCAAGAGATGTTTTTAACCCCACAGATTTTAAGGTATAATTTTGTTCTACTTGACCAAAGCCTCCACTACGGCCACTACGATTTTTGAATACATTACCACTTAACGATAAATCACGATCGAGAAAATGTGGTTCCGTCAGTCCACCATAATAGCTAGTGCTTCTTTTTCCCCCTTGGATACCGGCTGTCAGGTATTTGCCTGTACCTACCAAGTTACGTTCTATAAATGATAAACGTCCGAAAGCTCCACCAGCGGTATTATAACCCACATCGAAACCAATAGATGCTGTAGATTTTTCTTCTACTTGCAGATTGAGATCATATTTATCTTTTTTTCTAGTTGGCGTAATCTGAGTATGTATTTTTTCAAAATAGTCAAGGTTACGTAGGTTTTGTTCTCCTTTTTCAAGATAAGAGCGATTGAATAGATCCCCTTCGGCAATCCTGAATTCACGTCTGATAACTTTATCTTGAGTTTTTAGGTTGCCCTCAATATTGATTTGCCCAATAAATATCCGGTCTGCTTTATCAATTATAAATTTGACATGAGTGATCCCTAATTCCTTATTGCTTATATCAGGATATACAGTTATTTGCGGATACCCACGGCTAGCTAAATGAGCAGTAATTTTTTCAGCTATTTTATCAAGAGCTTTCATGTTAAAGATCTGACCAGTTTTGACATTGATCAATTTTGATAGTTCATTGGTATCAACATTTGCAAGTTTATTATCAATACTAATTTCGCCAAAATTATAT
The DNA here is from genome assembly GCF_034366785.1 of Candidatus Trichorickettsia mobilis. NCBI lineage: Bacteria > Pseudomonadati > Pseudomonadota > Alphaproteobacteria > Rickettsiales > Rickettsiaceae > Candidatus Trichorickettsia > Candidatus Trichorickettsia mobilis. The sequence continues at coordinate 968,276 of NZ_CP112932.1, read as the reverse complement.
TTTTCTCCTTCTTCTATAGAGTAGGTGATAGTAAAATGTTCTTTTGTTTTTGATAATTCAGCTATTGCTGAGATCACTCGAAAATCTGCAAATCCAACTGATTGATAGAATTCTCTAAGTAATTCCTTATCATATTCTATTCGATCAGGGTCATAAGTGTCATTAGTTTCCAAGAAACGAAACCACCGTGATTCTTTAGTTAAAACTATAGTACGTAACTCACCGTCACGATAGTTCTCATTGCCAACAAAATAAATATGTCTAATGCCGGTTTTTGGACCTTCGGCTATATCAAATAATACTTTAACACGTCCATTTTCTTGAGGGATAATTTTTGGTTCTATGATTACTGAAAAACGCCCTGATCTTTTATAAAGTTCCTTAATTCTTTCTACATCAATTTGAATACTGGCCTTACTTAATGATTCTCCCGCTTGTGTTAGTAATTCTCTGGATAGAACATTGTTTTTAATTTTTGAATTTCCTTTAAAGTCTACCTTACTGACAAAAGGTGGTTCAGTTACGATAACCATCAGCGTACCGTTGGTAAACTTAATATTTATATCCTCAAACAGCTCAGTGGAATATAGGTTTCTGATGGCTTCATTTTGTTTCACTAAGCTATATTCATCACCAATTTTAAAGCCTAGGTAATTTTGAATAGTAGATTGCTCTATTCGCTTATTTCCAGTAATAGTAATATGATTAATATGATCGCCGGCTGCAAAGGATGAGGCTCCATAAAGTATAGTGGTCGTAAGAATTACAATTTTTATTGAGGTTTTAATCATATTTAATACCAGATTTTGTAGAGAGCATTCAATATTGCTGTATCAAATTTGTTGCTAATTATCATCCCAAACTAACATGATAAATTGACACAAGTCTTTGAGCACTCTCAAAATATTAGACTTTTTATATCATTTGAGACAGAAATTACAATAAGAAAAGTAATAATTATCATTCCAGTCTTTAATAAAATATTTTGTATTAGCTGACTGGTAGGTTGCCTAGTGATAGCTTCACATAATATTACCACTAAATGCCCGCCATCTAATATAGGTATAGGCAATAAATTAATTAGCCCGAGATTAATTGACAGCATTGCCACAAATAATATAAAATCCAATATACCTGCTGATAGTGACTTTCCTGATTCCTGCGCAATGGTTAGTGGCCCAGAGATTTCTTCAATTGATCTTTTGCCAACAATAATTTGGCCTAACGCTTTGAGCGTAAGTAAAGATATATCTACAACATCCTGCATGGCCTGGTAACTACTTACTAAAACATTCATTTTAATATAAGTTGGATCTTGTTTGCTGGTAATACCAATATAGCCAATTTTTATTCTACTATTAGCATCGGTTGAGTTGGTTTTTGGAGTAATCATCAATGTTAGCTGTTGACCATCTCGTTCAATTAACAAAGGAATCTGCTGATTAGCATTGATCATGATAATCTTCTGCAATTTGCTAAAATCGCTGATGATGTTACCATCTGCTTTAACAATTTTATCTCCTGCTAATAGTCCGCCTGTGGCAGCAGGAGAATCCTGGATCACTGTATCTATTACAGCTGGTATTTGTGGTTTGCCAAAATATAAGTAGAAGCAGCTGAGAATTAGGATAGCAAACAGATAATTTGCCATAGGTCCTGCAAACAACTATCAGGAATTTTATATACCATGGCTTATGGTAAAATGAGAAATCTAGTGCTGCTGATGTAACTTTAGCAGTACTGGTAATATCACAATCACCATACATCTTGACAAAGCCACCTAATGGTATTGCGCAGATTTTCCATCTAACGCCATTTTTATCTATTTTAACAAACAACTCTTTACCAAATCCAATTGAAAATTCTTCGATTTTAACGCCAAATGCTTTCGCTATATAATAATGACCAAATTCATGGACAAATACCAATAATCCCATTGCTAATATAAATCCAATAATTGTAAGCATAATTATATTTTATATATTTATTTGCGTTGCCAGGAATTGTTTAATATTCTATAATACTGAAGTATTATATACAATCTCTCTAGTGTCTACTGAATTTATTTCGCTTTGCGGCTGTTTCAGAGCAGCGTCCTCAGTTAGGTTCTGACGAGATTCTTCGTCACTCATATCTTCACAGAATCTAGCATTAATAATCTGTTCATATTTTAAGTTATAATGACTATACATAAAATTAATACAAAAACCATAGCTAGAATAGCTGCCATACAGACATTTTATCAATATCAATTGGATAACGACCATGATATTGATTTATTAATGAATAAAACTATTGATTTTTATCAAGATAAGGAATTTCTTTTAGATTTAGATTTAAGCGCAGATAATCGCATTAAAATTAAACCAAGTGTCACTTATTTACGAGAACTGGTGAAATTAACGTCGGAGAATATTTTTTTGATTGACCAAGTAATAATTGATCATTTAACCGACAATAATACAATTGCCAATTTATCGCTATTATTATTAGCATTGCTACGTGTTGCTGTTTGTGAGTTGAAATATTTCCCTGAAATACCACGTAAAGTTATAATTAATGAATATACTGATATCGCCAGTGATATGATCAATGAACACGAAGTTGGGTTTGTCAATTCTATGTTAGATAATATAGCTAAGGGGGATAATGCTACTCGACCGTAATAAATCAGTGAAACTAAAATCAGCTAGAACTCGTAAAGCTTCTTCGAATCAATGGTTACAACGCCAATTAAATGACCCTTATGTAGCGAAAGCAAAGGTTGATGGCTATAAATCAAGAGCAGCATATAAGCTATTAGAAATTCATCATAAATTTAAACTATTTAAACCAGACGCCAAGATAGTTGATCTTGGAGCTGCTCCCGGCAGTTGGAGTCAAGTGGCTGCACAGTTATCTAGATCAACAAAGATAAATCCAAAATATAATAATATAGTCGCAGTAGATTTATTGCCCATGGAAACGATCCCAGGAGTACTATTCATCCAGAAAGATTTTCTTGATGCTGATACTTCAGCAATAATTATAGATAATTTACCTGGTGGTGCTGATGTAGTTATAAGCGATATGGCAGCAAATACTACAGGACACAATGCTACTGATTATGTACGTACTTTGTATTTATGTGAATGTGCGTTGGATTTTGCGTTATCTATATTAAATCCAGACGGACATTTTATATCTAAAGTATTTAGTGGTGGTACAGAGCATGAATTATTGCATAAAGTAAAACAGAATTTTAAGATAGTTAAACACTTTAAACCGGCCGCTAGTAGAAAAGAATCCAGAGAATATTATCTTATAGCATTAAATCGTAAAACTAACTTTTGACTTTTATCATTGAATTCTGTAGAACAATTAAGTATAAAACGCCAGTTTATGTGCTAAGTTGGATAGACGAAGTTAAACTTTGAGAAGGGCTAGGAGTTCTGGAGTCGAGGAGCGCAGCGTATGCTATATACGTGAGCACCGCAGATCTTCAAGAACGACAACGCCAATTCTCAAAGTTTAACGAGTATATGCCCCTGTGGTGAAATTGGTAGACACGGCAGACTCAAAATCTGCAGCTTTTATTAGCGTGCTGGTTCAAGTCCGGCCAAGGGGCACCACCATATTATTGCAAGTGTTTACGGTTTTTAGAAAAAGCTGTCTTGCTTGAGGTTTTGTTAAAACTCAAAGCAATCCACTTGTATAAGGCACAACCTGTACACTCCTCTTACCCAAGTTCATTTCTGGATTATCACGGAGCATAACAGCTCCTCGTGATCTGATATATCCTTACGAATTGTGAAACCCTCATTCCAGAAATTGTTCAATGAACTGCATTAAATTGTCATTGCGAGACCGCGATAGTGGTCGAAGCAATCCAGCAAAACATATATTTAACTTTATAAAAAATTAAACGAGGTGTGTATGAAAATAGAATTAGCAAAACGTGAAATTGTCATCTTTATTAGCAATATGTTTCGAAGAAGTTAAAATTAGTTGTTAAAAACCGTTTATAAAGCTTCAATAGAACTGCTACAAAAATGATTTAAGAAATAGGTTATGTGGTAGATTATCTGGGGTTGTGGGCAACTTGTATCTATTCACGTCCCTGGCTCAAATATTTACCGTATCAGATATACAGATGGTGAGTTTGACAACAAACTGCTTCCACGGTGTCATTCTCAGCAACGGCGGGAATCCAGCGTACATCTAAGCATTTGAGGTTTTATCCCTAGATTCCCGCCGTTGCTGAGAATGACATCGAGTGCGTTATAGTGTATATATCATATATCTGCGGTTTGCCAGGGACGTGAATAGATACGGCAACTTGCTAAAGTTATTCATCAAACCCACATATTTAGAATAGAAGGACATGGTTAATCTTTACCTGACCCTACATTTTTGTTGTAATAACGTATATGAGTCACACACTAATACGGCTGTAAGCTAGAGCTTACCTTGCGTTTCCCGTTTGATATCTTTGAAAAAACTACTGCTCGTTCCGAATGGCGGGAGTGACGGGACTCGAACCCGCGACCTTCTGCGTGACAGGCAGACGCTCTAACCAACTGAGCTACACCCCCCGACTAAATCGTATGGCAGGTAATATATACTGCTAACGACATTACTGCAAGATATTTATTACTAAACCTAGATGTTTATGAGAGAAGTATAGCATAGCACTTGGTTACTAACGATCATCTATAGTTTTAATGACTCAATCATTTTGCTGACTCCAGCGACAGATATATTAAATGCTGTTTTTTCTTCACTATTTAATTCTATCTCTACTATTTTTTCTACTCCCCCTGCACCAATAATTACTGGCACTCCAACATAAAGGTCATTAACGCCATATTCACCTTGTAAATATGCGGCGCAACCTAATATCTTACGTTTATCCAACAAGTAACTTTCTAACATTTCAACCGCTGAAGCAGCTGGTGCATAATAAGCCGAACCAGTTTTAAGCAGACCAACAATTTCTCCACCACCATTTCTAGTACGCTCAACGATTTTCTCTATCCGCTCTTTGGTGCTCCAACCCATTTTAATAAGATCAGGCACAGGAATCCCACTGACTGTTGAATATCTTACTAATGGTACCATTGAATCTCCATGTCCACCAAGAACAAAGCTGTTAATATTTTCAATTGATACCTTAAACTCTTCAGCCAAGAAATAACTAAATCTTGATGAATCCAAAACTCCGGCCATACCGATAATTTTTTTATGGTCAAGCCCACTGGCCTTCAAAACTACATAGACCATTACATCTAAAGGGTTGGTGATGACGATTACGAAAGCATTTGGCGCATGGGTTTTAATACCTGCAGCCACAGTTTTCATTACTTCAGTATTTATGGCCACTAAATCATCGCGGCTCATTCCAGGTTTGCGCGGGGATCCTGCAGTCACAATTACCGCATCAGCTCCTGCTATATCCTTGTAATCATTAGTACCGGTAAGTTTAATATTAGACCCTTCCACGGTACAAGCTTGAGATATATCCAAGGTTTTTCCTTGTGGCACACCTTCTAACATATCAAACATCACTACATCACCTAGCTGCTTGATACTGATTAAGTGAGCTAGTGTTCCGCCAATGTTTCCACCGCCAATCAAAGCAATTTTTGGCCTTTTATGCATATTATTTCCTCCTATCAAACTTCAGAAAATTATTATAATGCCATAAAATCAATAATTGACTTAAAATAGCTGATAAATTTAATTATATTTAGCTTTAAGTGGTAGTTTTGTTGCACTAGATTATCACAATTTTTGCAATTGCTTAGATTCCTCTTCTATTTCAAGATCCTGAAGTTCTGATTTTGTTGATACTAAATGATAACGCTCTAATAATAGTGGTATGGTTTTATTACCGGTATCTACTCCTAATTTCTGTAGTTGTTTAGCTCGAGATAATAAATGCCTATTAAAAGACCCAGCAAATTTATCGTAATTATTAACCATTCCTTGAATATTAGCACCAAGTTTCTGTGAATGTTCGGCAATTGAAACAATAGATAATAATAATTTTCTGACCTCATCAAGAATAAGTTGATGATTCTCAGCACGCATCTGATCTGTAATTTGGAACTTCGCAAAAGACAGCATATTCATCAGTCCAGTGGGACCAACTGGAAAAATATTAGCTGCCCACGCTTTATCCATAAAATACTGATCAGCATTAATAATCTTTTCAACAGCATGTTCAGTAGGCAAAAACATTAAAGTAATAATATTATTAAATTTGCTACCATCATGCTGAAAATTAGTTAAAATATGCTCGGCATAATCTTTGTTGCTTAGCGATTTTAGGTGACTATTCATAGTCTTTACCAGTTGTTCAGGCTCATGATCATTCAGTAAGAATTGAGAGGCCTTAGCGTCAATAATCATTAAATTACCTGAGGGTAAAAAAATCACGGCATCAGGTCTTAATTTAAAATGCTCAAGACCATTAATATTATATTGAATAGCAAAATCCAGTTTGTTTCTAAGCCCGGAAGATTTTAGAATATTCTCCAATGTAATTTCAGCAAACCTTCCGGCACTAGTCGGCGATAGTAGCGCTTGTTTTATCACCTGCACTACTTCCTTAGATTGTTCAATATCTTTATTTAATACTCCAATCATGTTAAGTAAACGCTCAAATTCACCGTGAAATTTTGTTGTAGTTGCCGCAATATTTTTTTCTGATAATTCACGCACTTCCTGACTTTCACGTTTGTGAATCTCAATTAACTGTTTAGACAACTCATTGCCTAAATCAAATAATGTAGCTTTGGCTGAAGCTAACGATTCATCTCTGGTTTTATCGGTAGCAGCTGCTATTTGTTGTAGATAACTCACATGAGCATTAAGTTGTTCAATTGTTTTAAGATAGTTGATATTTTCCTGCTGTAACAACTGGTTTTGTGTGATTAATTTTTGGTTGTTATCAGCTGATAATGTTAGGTGGGTTTTAAGTGCAGCAATTTTGTAACAAAGTATAAGTGTTACTATGAACACTCCACAAATTATAGTTAATACCTCCAGTGACATGGATAATCCTTATATGATTGAGTTTGCCAATCATTATGGCAATATCTATAATTAAGATCAAATTAATAAACAAAGGTTTTTAAGAGTATGAGTATTAAGATCAAAATTAAAATATTGACCCAGTCTAGAACTATAATTTTGCCCAATTACGCCACTTTATGCAGCGCTGGTATGGATCTTTGCGCTGATATTACTGAACCAGTAATAATTAAACCAGCCGAGATTCGACTTATTGCTACTGGCATAGCAATAGCACTACCCATTGGTTTTGAAGCACAAGTTAGACCGCGCTCCGGAATAGCCTTAAAATATGGAGTAACAGTATTAAATTCTCCTGGCACTATTGATGCAGATTACCGCGGTGAGATTAAAGTAATGTTAATTAATCATAGTAAGCAGGATTTTGTAGTAGAAATGGATATGCGCATTGCTCAACTAGTAGTAGCTAAACATGAACGGGTAGTATGGGAAACAGTAGAAGAACTGGAAGAAACAAGTCGAGGCAGTGGTGGCTTTGGCTCTACTGGTTTAACATAATTTGAATTACGTGTAGTTGCAAATCTACAACAATATTTCTAAAATAGAATCACATGTTTGCAAAATTTATATTTTTTTATTATGCTATATTTAGCAGTTGAATATTGCTTTATACTTACCAATCAATTTATTAGGAGATGGTTATGAAAAATAAGCTAAATATCAAAGATGATAGCATAATAAGTAATTATATGTTACAGCAATTAGTTGTAGAAAATCCGCAAGTCATAATCGAGGCAGATCCAATTTATGATATAGCTATAGATAACATAGACGTACAACCAAATCACATCAAAATAATACTTGCAGTATACTTAAGTGATCCCTCTTGCAATAGTGGGGTAATAACTGCGCTTAACCTTGAAGGTAGCAAATTCCCATCTCTCGATTACATCCACAGAAATCTAGATTTACTAGCGCACTTTAAGCAAGAATTAACTCTCAACCAAGATATTTGTTGTAAATATGGATCATATTTGGGGATGCTGATTATAGAGCACATGACTGAAAATCTGGAATCAACACAAGAAATCATTCAAACTACTGGTGATTTTAGCCAGTTAGGCCTTGAGCAAAATGAGAAATCACAGCTTCCAAAAAAAATTATGGAGCAAGAATCAAAACTACCGCAAGACTCATTCACTAATAGCCAACAACATGAAACAGCAACATCATTAAAAGTTAGCAAATTAACTAAGATGCTTGATTTATTATCAAATCATAATGATCAGCTTAGTGGTACGCTAACAATAATCACTAGAACGTTAGTAGAAAACCTAAATCAAGGCTCTATCAATGTTCAAGATCAAGACCTTTCTATGATAGCTTGTCTGATATATTATCGGTCTAACGAGCAAACTTATGCAAAGTTTTGTGAGCAAGCTCTACAAAAACTTTCAATAGGTTCAGCAAATACACAAAAATTAATAGAGTTTACAAATCAGATTTCAACCGAGCCTGACTTGCTTCAACCGGTGAATGAAAAAACGTTGTACTCGAACTTTATACAAAATATAGAAAAGTCTATACTTGAATATCGTCAAAAACAAACCGATAATCAGAATGTAACAGACGTAAAAGGAGTTTTATCTAATTTGCTCTCTGAGTTAGCTTTTGAGTCACCACAGGAGAAGAAAGATTATGTAATGCAAAATCTTGATCAAGGAAGCAAAGCCCTTCTTTTTGGAGAGATATTTCCTGGAGTATTCGATTTTGGTGATCTAAGCCAATAAAACGTGAGGTCACCCGCAGCATAAGCAAAAATGACATTAGCCAAAGAATTGATAGGGTTGTCCACAGTTTTAACGACTTATGATCAACTCATTGCATACGCCCCTAATGGTGGTGTATGCAATGAGTTAAACTTACAACTTACCTATTTACGTCCCTGGTGCAAACATTTATCTAAGCATTTGAGGTTTTATTCCTAGATTCCCGCCGTTGCTGGGAATGACATCGAGTGCGTTATAGTGTATATATCATACATATGCGGTTTGCCAGACCACTGAGTAGATACAAGATAAAGATGAAATAGGTAAACCGCTACGGTCGTTGGCTTATAAATCCTTACAGAACGTAAGATAAGGTGGGTGCCATATTTCTGTGCCACGGCAACAAAAAGAGACAGCTCCCCAAAAAGTTTAATTATAGTTCTCAAGCTTATTATGAACCTTGCGAACTCAAGCAGCCTACCCGAGGTCTAGTCTATCATTTACCAATCTTTTGTGCAAGACTTTCTAGGTAAGTAGCTATACTACTTAAAGTTTCCGCAAATTGCTCTCGCTCATTATGATTATTATCCACTTCAGAGGAGCCCAGTCTATCTTGTAAATTATGTATTTCTTGCTGTAAACTTAATGTAGTTAATATTAATAATAACTCGAAAGGTGCAGATTGGTTAGTTGTTTTTAACTGCATTATTTTGTCGTTTATAGCGGCGGCTAAACTATGCAATAGCTCTTCTGAGCCATCGTTACAAAATAGTTTAAAATTTTTATTATTTAGAGTTATGGTAACTATCGGCATAATAACTTCTTATCTGCTCTAATTCAGCAACATATTTTTCTATTTGATCTACTGTTTGCTGGCAATAATATTCAAGCTGTTGATTTCTATTTTTTAGTTGTCTTATTTCTTCCTGTTGAGCTGCAAGTTGCGTCAATAATTCATCTACCCTTTGGTCGATGTTTTGCATTAATAATTGTAACGATTCATAATTGATGTTCTTCATTTTGACTTCAGTATTTCAATAGACCTCTTCTCACAAATTCAAATATATAATAGTTTATAATTTCTTTTTAAGTGTAGCAATTAACACCGCAATGCCGTTATTGGTCAATATACTGTCAAATTCAGATCTTTGAGAATTAATCATACTAATGCCCTCAGTAATAACATCAGCGATAAGGAATTTTACTGGAGCGTTATTATTAGCTATATTTTTAACAAAATAATCAACCTTAATTGGAGGTTGTCCGTTAGTTTTTATTACTTCAGTTCTCACAATAAATTCATTTGTATCAACTGTTTCAACCTGTTTTATTGTCGCTTTTTCTCCTTTATAATTTTTTACTAAATCAGCATAGGTTTTAATAACATATTGCGAATAACTCTGAATAAACTCTTGCAGTTCTTTTTCAGCTAATTGCTTCTTATAACGGCCTAAAGTATATTTCGCCATCCAGTTTAGATCCAAATTAGCTGCAATCAAAGCCTTTGATTTATTGCTCCGTTCTTCATCAGTCAACTTGGTGTTATGTAGTACTATTTGTGCATCATCAACTAATTTATCAACATATTGATCTACTGCTTTATGCTGCTCATCGGCAAGAGCGGACATTACAATACAGATAATAGAAATACAAATTAGTCTAATTATTTTAATCATTATTATAACTCCTTATTTTATTTACATCTACATTCTTATAGGATCGACATTTAAACCATTTGGGATATTGTTTTTTTGATTCACGATTCTGAAAAATAGCTGTTCTCACAGCAGTATAATAATCTATGGAATTTTGTTCCATGAAATCAGAAAATGACAATAACATTGCTCGATCATGCACTATTTTCACACCAGTCAAAGAAAAATTAAGGTTTTCTGACATACCAACCATAAAATTAAAGCCATTATTAAGTAATAATGTATCGAATATATCTCTACCCATGGCACTACCAAAAAAAGGAAGCATCAGATACGGTCCAGGATCTGCTCCTGCATGCGCCAACGTATCACTAAAAGTTTGCGGTGATGGTGTTAAATCAATTTTGCTGGCAACATCAAAAAGCCCACCTACTCCAAAAGTAGTGTTAATCAGAAACCGCCAAAAGCTTCTCATGCCATCATTAAAGCGCATTTGCAATGCGTAATTAACTGTAGTAAGTGGTGTACTAATATTTTCAAAAACGCTACCTACTCTAGCTTTTATGTAATTATTAGTTACAGCATTATAACCTAAAGCCAGTGGCTTTAATAATAAACGATCTAAAGTAAGATTAAAAATAAATATTTTTCGATTTAATTTTTCATATGGATCATAAACTTCATTACACCTATTGTCTATACCGTAACTATACTTATATTCATCATCTTCAGCGAGTTTGTAAGTAGGTCTATTATTATCACCTGCCACTGCATTGAATATTACCAACCACAATAATGCCCCAAGTAAAAATCTCATGCATACATTCATGGTGATTCAGACTATTTTTTGACAAACAAAAATCGCATATTTATTATTTTCTTTTAAAGCGATCTCAGATATATCTAATATATTAAATTTTCTTTTATCAATTGCATTTTCTATATCTAAAATAGCAAAGATGAATTCTTTGCGTCTGATGGAATAAATAGTGGTATTACTAATCGGTAAACAAAAAGCTAAATATCCCCGGTTATTCAACTTAGTTGCTATACTATCAAAGCAATAACGTAAATCCTTGGTATACGAAAAACCACATAAGCTCAAAATGACATCAAAGGTTTCAGAAGTATGATTAATCACGTCCTGCAAATTATCCTGAATTAACATATCATAAATTTTTACCTTCTGATAATATGTATTGGATAATTCAATCATCCTTTTAGAAATCTCAACGCCTTTTAAAATAAAAGAATCTGGAAAGCGTTTCCTAATTTCATATCCCGCTACACCTATATTACTACTTAACTCTAATATACTATATTGATTTGGTAATTCCTTAATGTGATATAGTACTTTCTGGATAAAACGATAAGGTAAATGAACATCATCACTATAAAGATTATGGGTATAATGTTCAGCAATAAAATCCCGATATTGTTGCCATATTGCTATAGGTATACTATCAAGACGCGAGTAATTTTTAACAAAATCTTTTAATAATATTGTATCAACATGAACAGCTTGTGCTAAATGAAAGGAAGCTTGCTCATAGTTATCTTTTAAGAAATAGCACCATCCAAGCCAATAATGCGCTACTTTGTTTTCTTTATCTAAAAATTTGGTAACTAACTTAAATCGCAATATCGCATCATTTATCTGAAGCTTATTAAGATGGTAAATTCCAAGGTCTAGATTGGTTGTACTTAAATTATTTAATCGATAGTGAAAATCACTGATGTACGTCTTACAAAAGTTAATTTTTGCTTTATACCAATTAGGTAAATTAATGATAAAATGATAACAGGAGCTAATGAGTTTTTTTAAGAAATTATAAATAAAAGAAATCATTCTAGTGATAAACATTGTATTTAATGCCTTGATAGTTATTTGAATTAAAAATGAGTTTAGCATATGACTTCATCATTTTACTAAGTCATATAATCAAAAAAAGTATTTTAGCAGAATTTCTCATAAGTAGCCAGAGATATGAGTGCTAGTCTAATTTTTGCAGTGTAGATATACTTTGCGAACTATATCAATTTATAGTCATCTAGTCATACTGATAAAAAGTATAGTCATCCTGAATACACAACATCATCCTAAATGCACCAACGTCATCCTGAACTTGTTTCAGGATCTCGTCAGGATTTTACGAGATCCCGAAACAAGTTCGGGATGACATCAGGCGTTCAGGATGACTTGCTGTGTTCGGGATGACGTGTGTACTCGACGACGCCAATTCCTGAAATTTAACAAGTACGTAATGTCGATTCTATATCGACTACATCATCAGGCGTAGTCGCATGATACCACTTACATTCCGGAATAACCACTCCGTATACAAGCTGATCATTTAAGTAATATTCTCGTAACGAGAACACTTTTGCCGGATTATTATTAATGAATTCAGGTTTTAGTATACTAATTCCTGAATATATATAATTATAGTGCTCTGTGGTCTTCACTCTAGATAATTTACCATTGGCCAGTAACTCGAAATCTCCATTGCCTTTATAACCTACCGCAGTCTCATAAAGTTGCACTGCAAGTAAAAAATTCATCTTGACCGCATCCCATGATGACGCTAATAGGTCAAAAATATTATGTGGCGCCTGAATAATTACATCACTATTACAAGTAAAGATTGGCTTGTTACCAAGAATAGGATAGGCATTTTTAATTCCTCCACCCGTTTCCAACAGATGGGGTTCGTGAATTAATATAATTTCTGTATTAACTACATGTTGTAACTTAAATTCATTAATAGAATCTACGATTTGCTGATGACAATAATGTGTATTAATAACTATTCTCTTAAAAGGATAAGTAAGTGCTAATTGTAATACATAATGTAATATAGGCGTACCCAAAATAGGAATTAAAGGTTTTGGGCTGGCAGTTGTTAAATGCTGCATTCTTTTACCATAGCCTGCCGCAAATATCATTATAGTATCGATTTGGTATTTTTCTTGATCCATTTTGCTATTTGATTTAAAGATTCATGGGCTAAATCTTGTTCTAAATAAGATAAAATTCTTGATATATATTGTAAATAACCTTTTTGTTGGTCACGCACTGCTTTTCTTACAAAAACACCAAGAATTCTACTGTTACGTTGTGCTCCTAATAGATGATATAGTAAATAACTATCTTGTTTATTTAAATGTGAATTTTGTGAAAGATAATATTCTAAACATTCATTGGCAAATTTTTGATCTACTTCTATTCTTGCATCTTCCAATACTGAGACCACATCATATAATGGAGAACCGATAACTGCGTCCTGAAAATCCAAGAGTCCGATAGCATTAATGCCCACTCGATCAAGCAACATCATATTTTCAACATGATAATCTCGCAGTACTGTGGTATATTCTATTGAATTTAAGTGTTGCTGAATTACAGCTCGCCATAATTCTAAAAATTCTGCTTTTAGCTCTTCATGCAATGGATGATTGGTAACAAAAGGTATATACCAATCAGTATATAGTTCCAGTCCCTGCAGCAGCATATCTGTTGTATGAATATTCAGCTGGCTAATAGGTGTGATCGATTGTAACTTAACCAACAAATCAATAATTAATCGGTAAATTCTTACCTTATTATTATAATCATTATGCTGCAGTAAATACTTACCAATATTCGTATCACCAAAATCTTCCAGTAATAAAAATCCATGAGCAACATCAGCCTGATAAATTTGTGGGGCAGAAAAATTATTGTCGCTCAAAAAACAAGCTATACTGATAAAATCTTCTAACTTATAATATTCCGGCGGTGAATCCATTAATATCATCTTAGCTTTATTGCAAACAACCCGATCATATTTACGAAATGAAGCGTCTATAGGTAAGGCTTGTAGATGAAATTGTTGGTCATGAAAATAATTTCTTAAAAATTCATTTTTTAGTTCAGTGCGTTGAATATTCATATTATTTGTATATTATTTAAATTGGCTTTGCCATATAACTGGATTGCTTCGGTTATGCACTTCGCAATGACTTCTACTCGCATAGCGAGTTTGTATCGTCTCTTTTTCCTTAACTTGACGCGTATACTCTACCAATTGTGCATTCCATGAGAGTATATGGGAGTATATAGGTAGACGAAGATCAAAATTGAGGAAGCACTAGGAGCATCGAAGTCTGCGGAGCGCAAGCAGTTACTTATTTGCTTCGCACCTCAGATCTTTGGATACGATGACACAATTCTCAATTTTCACCGAGTATAGTTTAGTATTTATGCTCAATAGCATATGGCGCAGAAAAAATACCTCTATGATGTCCTTTAACCGGAAGAGAGCCAAGTATTGGTACATGTTTTATAATATTACTGATACCAAATAAAGATGGTATTACTTGACCTCTGAGCTTAATTTTATGATTATTTATATCAATATTACCGGCCATCGTAAAATCAAAATATGGTCCATCAGCTACCGCGTCACTGATGTTAATAATATTATTTTGATAACTAAAATTACCAGTCATATCGGCAAAAACAATATTTTTGTTATTGGTGATAGAGTTTATAAATCCAGGTAAAGACACGAATGACACTACTTTAGTTAAAAATGGCATATTAGTCACCACAAATCTTCTGAAAGTAAAACTACCATCTAAAATAGGTATAATTTCACCAATTTTTACCTGTTGTCGGCTGGTAGTTAAGGTTAATAACATGGTGCCAGCTTTCATATCGTTAAATATACCAATACTTTTAAAGACTGCACCAACATTGTTAGAGGTAATAACCCACTCCTCCTTGTTATCAAAGGTTTTCAGCAGCATTTTTAAGAATTTGCTGCCAATTTTTGAATCCAGATATCCCTTAAAACACCTCACTTGATCACATTTAACCTTCATAACCACATCATCAAGCCATATATTGTGTTTAAGCTTAATTCTATCTATCTCTACTTTAAGATTAGTATCAGTGTTTTCTTTATTCTTTTCTAGAAATTGGAGCATATTTGCTTGAGATAAATCAAGTTGGCTACCTTGGATTTTTGCTGTAAAATTACCGGGTTCAATGTTGACCTCTCCTTTTATGTTGGTATCATAGTGAGTAATTATTGGTAATAGTAATTGATATTTTTTACCGCTGATAGTAATTGAGCCACTAAGATTTAAGTTGTTGTCACCAATTAGCTTGAAGTCAAGAGTGCGCTTAGGTTTAAGTAGATTAGTTGTTAGTTTTAAATTAGCTTTTTCTCCTACAAGTTTATGTATTGATATTTTATTCAAATAAAATTCTAGATTCTTGAGATCAGAAGTAAGACTAATATTGGCATGGTCATGATTACTCTTATATTCAAGGTTAATGATGGCATTGCCAGATAGAAGATTAACGAATCCTAAATTATGATTTGGACCACTGATAGTGGTCTTTACTTGTAATATATTTGAGAATTCCTGTTGATCAATTAGGTTGTGCTGATAATTAAAGCTACTATCAAAGTTATTGATTTTACCTCTACCATTTAAAATTACCGTACTTCCGTCAAACTTTCCTTTAATATGGCTATTGCTGATTTTAAGATTACGATCAAAAATTTCTAAATTAGCATCTGAGACCTCAGTAGAAATATTATAAGAATTCTTAATTAATGGATTGAGTGGAATGATAATTTCAATCGTTGAATTTGCAACGCCATCTAATTTCTTTAAATCAATAGAGGAAGCTTTTAGCTCATTTATAACTTCACTGGAAACGAAATCTATTAGATCTACCGTCGGACCTTTGCTAATAGCATTTACTAACACTGCAGCAGAATCTGGATGCTGCCAATCGAGAGTAATATGACCATTGGAGATTAAACTCTTGCTAGAATAAGCTTGTTTAAGTAATATATGCAAGTCATAACCGGAAAGCAAAACCTCAAGATCTGCGTCTTTAAGCGCAGGAAATACATTGTCATATTTAAATTCAACATTTTGTACGTTGAATTTGCCAGATAAGTTATCTGGAGTTATAATATGTTTATTAAAAAACTCATCATCAAGGTTTAAATTAAATTTACCATTAGTAAGATCTCCAGCTTTAATATATTCATCGATAAATAATACTACCTCATTTTCGGGAAAAATTTTTCCAACGATTTTATGCAGGATTAGTGGTATATTTTTAATAGTTCCATTAACTACAATGTTGTTAGAACCGATAATGCTATTAATTGATAGATAAGATTCATGTGCTAATTGTAAATTGCAATCTGTGGTGGTTAATTTATTTAATACATTATAACTATATTGACATACAGCAGAGCTAGCAGTTGATAAATCTTGATGTGTATTGAAGAGAGTAGAAAGATCTATCTGATCAAATGTAATCTGTGCATCAGCAACTAATTGTAGTAATTTAAAATTATAGTTGATGGAGACATTGCTTTGAACAATTTGTTGATTGTCGTTGGTGTTTAAGAGCAACTTATTAATATTAATGATGCCAGCTGTTGTTTTTAGTTCTCCAATGGTGATCTGGAGATGCTGATTACTTAGATAAGACTCAAGAGCTACTTTTATGTAACGATCAAAATAGCCGTAATATGCACCGAATATTATTGATGCTGTCATAAATAATAACATTGTCAGCGTAAGTAATATTCTATAAAACAGATTCATTCTAGGAATTTTAAGTTAAGTTCTTCAAGTCAATTGCAGAACTTAGAATATATACGATTTAAAAAAGTAAGCTAATGGATATTGCATTTATCGGCGTGGGATATGTCGGATTAGTCTCTGGGGTCATGATGAGTTATTTAGGTCATAATGTTACCTGTATCGATACTGATGTTTTCAAGATTGAGCAGCTGCAAGCAGGTATATTACCAATTTATGAGCCAGGCTTAGAAGAATATTTTAAAGAGGAATTGTACTCCGGTAAATTAAATTTCTCTACTCAATATTCAGCTGTAAAAAAAGCAGAGGTTATTTTTATCACAGTAGGCACTCCTTCGCTAGCATCTGGTGCTGCCGACATAAGCGGTGTTCTGGATGCCATTCATAATATTCAGGATAATATTAACCAAGATAGACCTCTTTTGAAACTCGCTCCCGTGGAGCAAGTGCTAGGAGCATTTGGCGCGCAGGACCGCAATGTACTTAATGTACATGAGGATCCGAGCACCAAGGTGACGACGCAATTGTTCACGGGAGTAGAGTTTCAAAATAGGTCTAGTGTGATTGTCATTAAATCTACTATACCTCCTGGAACTTGTCGCAATATTGACAATGCGCTGCGAATTAAAGGCAAACAATATCACATTGCTTCTAACCCTGAGTTTTTACGGGAAGGTTGTGCTGTACAAGATTTTTTAACACCAGATAGAATAGTTATTGGCACTAATGATGATTATGCCAAACAAATTTTGACAACGCTTTATCAGCCTTTGCTTGCACGTGACATTCCTTTTATATGGACTGACTTAGCAACTGCTGAGTTAATTAAGTATGCTGCCAATTCTTTCTTAGCCACTAAAATAGCTTTTATTAATGAGATGGCTAATATATGTGAAAAAATAGATGCGAATATTACGGAGTTGAGCTTAGGGATGGGATCTGATCATCGAATTGGTATGGAATTTTTGCAAGCTGGTCCTGGTTTTGGCGGTTCTTGTTTTCCTAAAGATATTTTAGCATTATCACAGGTGGCAAAAAATTACGATCTTGATTGCCTAGTATTAGATGCAACGATTAAAGCTAATAACCTTCGATCTCATGATATGGTCAAAAAAATTTGTAATATAATGGGAACAAAGCTCTTGGGGCAAGTTTTCGCAATATTTGGTCTTACCTTTAAAGCGGGGACAGATGATATAAGAGATAGTCCAGCAATTAAAATCATTCAGTTATTGCAAGCTGAGGGTGCTATTATTAGAGTCTATGATCCGCAAATCTTTTCGCCATTGGCTGGAATAGAATGTATAAATTCTGCTATTGAAGCTTGTGTAGGAGCTGATGCAATTATTATTACTACTGAATGGCCAGAATTTCGAGAATTAGATTTTGATATTATTTATCAACAATTAAAAACACCGATCATTATTGATTTAAGGAATATCCTGGATGTAACGCACCTTCAACAAAAAGGCTTTAAATATTATGCGGTAGGTAGACATCATGGCGATTGAGCCGTTCGTCCACTTCAGAGTACAAAGCTCTTATTCAATGCTAGAAAGTGCGCTGACTATAGACAACATTGTTAACCTGGCTAAAGCTGCTGCCATGCCGGCACTTTGTTTGGCCGATCGCGGTAATTTGTTTGGTTCACTGGAGTTTGCAATCAGCGCAAGTAGCCATGGTCTTCAGCCAATACATGGCGCCATCCTTAATTTAGCTATTGTAGAAAATCAATTTGCAGAAATTTTATTAATCGCTAAAGATGATGTTGGTTATCGCAATTTATTAAAATTAGTTAGTTATAGTTTCATTAAGAATGAACGTAAAATTTGTAATCATATTACGCTTGATAATTTAGTTGAATATAGTGACGGTATTATTGCCTTGTCCTGTTATACCGAAGGTGTTATTGGTAAAAATTTACTTAACGATGACTTACATCAAGCTATTAGTTGGGCAAGTCAATTACAGAACATTTTTGGTGATCGCTTTTATTTTGAGCTTATGCGTCATCATCTCGAAAAAGAACGCAGAATCGAAGCCAGTTATATTAAAATTGCTGCCGATCTTGGCATACCCTTGCTTGCCACTAACAATGTATTATTTGCTAATATCGAAATGCATGACGCTCATGACGTTATGCTTTGTATCGCCGGTGGAGTCACTAAAGATCATGATCACCGCAAGAGAGTTAGTAATCAGTGCTATTTCAAATCAAAAGCTGAGATGATTGCATTATTTGCAGATTTACCATCGGCAATAGAAAATACAGTTTGTTTAGCTAAACGCTGTTATTTTATGGCAGAAACTCGCTCTCCAATGTTACCCAGTTTCAGCACTAATCAAGATATTGCAGAAGTTGATATATTACGTCAGGAAGCTATCCTAGGCTTAAATTCAAGATTAGCAATAAAATTACAATATGAAAGTCCTGCAAAAAATAAGAGTGATGAGATCAGGAAGCAGTATCACGAGCGCTTAGAATATGAGCTGGATATTATTTGTCGAATGAACTTTGCCGGCTATTTTTTGATCGTAGCTGATTTTATTAAATGGAGTAAAGAACAAGGAATTGCCGTAGGGCCAGGTAGGGGATCTGGAGTAGGATCAATAGTAGCCTGGAGTTTGTTAATCACGGATCTTGATCCAATAAAATTTGGTTTGCTATTTGAGCGTTTTTTAAATCCTGAACGAATTTCAATGCCCGATTTTGATATTGATTTCTGTCAGGAGCGACGTGAAGAAGTCATAAATTATGTACGTACTAAATATGGAGATAATCGAGTAGGACAGATTATTACCTTTGGTAAAATGCAAGCTAAGGCAGTAATCAAAGATGTTGCCAGGGTTCTGGGGTTAGCGTATAGATATGCTGATTATTTAACTGAGTTGGTGCCGTTTAATGCAGTAAATCCGGTAACATTGGAAGCAGCGATTGCATCAGTTGCGGAATTAAAAGCTGCAGCAAGTGGCAATGGGTTATATAACTTAACAGGCGAAGAAGAAGTAATCAAGCAAGTATTGTCTACTGCACTAGTTTTAGAAGGATTACATCGCCATACATCAGTGCATGCAGCCGGAGTAGTTATTGCTGGGATTGATTTAATAGAATTAGTACCACTATATCAAGATCTTAATTCTAATATGCTAATAGTGCAATATTCAATGAAATATGCAGATTTAGCCGGATTAATGAAGTTTGATTTTTTAGGACTACAAACTCTTACCGTAATTGCTAAATGTCTAGAATTATTGAGAACTCGTGGTACCGAGATAAATTTAGATCATATTCCATTTGATGATCACAAGACTTATCAAATGTTATCTACAGGAGCCGGTACTGGAGTGTTTCAGTTTGAAAGTATTGGCATGAAAGATACTTTAAAACGCCTGCAGCCTGATTGTATTGGAGATTTAATTGCTCTTGGCTCATTATATCGCCCAGGACCAATGGAAAATATCCCGACCTATATAGCTTGTAAACACGGTAAACAGCAACCTGATTATTTACACCCATTGTTAAAACCTATTCTAGAATATACTTACGGCGTAATTATATACCAGGAACAGGTGTTAGAAATTGCTAAGACTCTTGCTGGATATAGCCTTGGAGCTGCAGACTTATTACGTAAAGCCATGGGTAAGAAAGTCAAAAAAGAAATGCAGGCTCAGGAAGAAATTTTTATCAATGGGGCGCATGCAAAAGGCATAGCAATTGAACATGCAAAATCAATTTTTGCAACTGTAGCCAAATTTGCCGGTTATGGTTTTAATAAAGCTCATGCTTCTGCTTATGCAGTAATTTCTTATCAAACAGCCTATTTAAAAGCTAATTTCACCTTAGAATTTTTAGTAACCTGTTTAAATCTTGAGCTTGATAATTTTGATAAAATTAATTTATTTATTCAAGAGGCCAAAAACAACCAAATCAAAGTTATTCCCCCAGATATTAATGTTGCTCGTGGTTATTTTGCTATCTCAGAGGAAAAAACCATAATATACGCACTGGGTGCAATTAAGAATGTACCTCCATCTTTCGGCGAAATGTTAAGTAATGAAAGAGCAAAAAACGGTGCTTTTAAAAATATTATTGATTTTGTAGAACGAATAGAGCCTAAATTACTTAATCGTCGTTTGCTGGAAAACCTTATTAAAGCTGGTTGCTTTGACCTACTCCATCCAAATCGTAATCAATTACTATCTAGTATTTCAAAATTGATGGGGTATGCAGTATCTTATCACCAGGAAAAGGTAACTAATCAATTTAGTTTGCTGAAAGCTGATCATAGTAATAGCTATATTCTTCAAGAAGCATCAATGTTAACTGCTAGCGCTTTATCGTTTCAAGAATTTGAAGTATTAGGATTATTTACAAGATACCACCCATTATCAGAATATTATGATATATTGCAGCAGAATAGTATCTATAATTCAGATACTCTACATTCTTTGCCTCAGGGAATTAGTCAAATTCAAATTGCTGGCGTCCTACAAAAGAAAGATTCCAGGATGTCTGCACGCGGTAGGTTTATTAGCTTACAATTATCAGATCAGTTTAGCATTTTTGATATAACTATCTATAATGAAGAAGTTATAAAAAATAATATTCAGTTGTTAGAACTACAAACACTGGTAGTGGTCAGCTGTGATGTTTTCAAAGACGATGGCGGCATTAAATTGACAGCAAAACATTTTATAGCCCTAAATGATCTTGTCAGTAATACCAAATTTAATCTAAAGCTTTATTCTAGAAATTATTCAGAATTAAGTGAAATTATAGATATACTAAAAATTGCTGATAATGCTGACCAAACTAATGCAGAAATTTGTTTGTTCTTACAAGTTAACGAGTGTTTTATGGCCAAAATTGAGTTACCAGGAAATTTTTATTTAAATACCGATAATTTACTGACTTTGAAGCAATTTGAGTTTAATAAACTAAATCATCCTGAAGGTTGACTGTCACCGTCACCATATAATCGTTAAAGAAAAAGAGATGATTCTAACTGCCTTGCTTGAGTTCTCTATCTTCATTAGACCTCTTCGGAAACTGCATGTAAGAGAGGAATTTTTAGAAAAAACGAAGGCGAGCACCGCAAGCAGTCTCTTTTTGTTGCGGAGCGGAGACAAGTTTTGAGTGAACAAAATTACCGCGAAGATAAGTTTCCGAAGAGGCTTATTATAAAATATCTTATTTTCTTTTGGCTATTATCACTCTAACCAACAGAACCATACTTGCTCCTATTAATGCACAAAGTGGAATAATACTCAATGCATAAGAGTATGACTCTACACTATAAATACGAAGATCATCCTGCATCTTACCGGTCCAAAATAAATCCATAATAAAACCGATTGAAGTATGAAAAAATACTCCACCTAACATATTAATACAATTCAAGAACGCTACAGTAACACCCAGAAGCTTCGCTTCAACCAATTCACAACCGATAGCAAAAATTAATACCTGATAACAACACATTATTCCTATAATGACAAACAGGCATCTTAATAATAAAAGACTAATCTCACTATTACTTAACCATAATAATTGAGCAAATATGATGGCCATAATCATACCACATAAACTAATTACTAAATAATTACCTAATTTTTTAGCACATAACGCCAGCACTGGGCCACCAACAAGCATTCCTAAAAAGATAAACGATATTAATTCTGCTGCATCACCTTTGGCGATATGATATGTAGTCATTAAATATGGTACTCCCCAAACATCGGCAAAACCCTCTAATGACCCCACCATTAATAAATTGGCAATAGCTAGAATCCACATGACTGGAGAATTAATGAGTTTTCTAAAATCACGAATTTGTAATACCGCTGTGATCTCCGTTAAATTAGTATCTGTAGTTGGTGCTCGTAAGAATAAATATGTTAATATACCAATGATTACCGCTACTGAAGACAAGATAATACTTACTTTATACCAACCTAAAGACATAACCATTATACTCACTGGCTTACCACCATATATTGCTCCCATTAAACCTATAGTAAAAGTAAAGCCAATCATTCGTGCATATTGTTCTTGGCTAAACCATTGTGATACTACTTTTGAAGTTCCTAAAAATCCAACAGCAGAACCAGCTCCAATACAACAACGACTAATAAGAGCAATATACCAGTTTTCTGTATAACTCAGTGTAGCGGCAGCAATGCCGCAGACTAATGCGCTTAAAAACACTACATATCTTGGTGAATAACGATCCAAAGCCATCGCTACTGGAATTTGCATAGCAGCATAGCCGTAATAATAGCAAGAAGCGAGCAAACCAAACTCTGTAGCATCAATCATAAATTGCTGCATAATCTGTTGCATCATTAAACCTGGCCATAGGCGCAATATAAATTGATAGGTAAAAAAACTTAGTGGAAACAACCACATTACAAAAGGCAAAATACCTTGTTGTTTATTGTAAAACATAAAATTATCCTTAAATTTCTTAGGTATTGTGTACAAAATTTTGATGGGTATAAATAAATAGAAAAAAAGATGATGGCGGCTAGCCGCCAATAATAATAGAAGAATTAAGAAATGTGAAATACAAAAAGCTTTGCATTAAGATTAAATATTAATTGTTTAAAATTACACTAACTACCACCAGTTACCAATTAAAAATTTTGTTAAAACCACAGAAGTAAGTCCAGCCTTCTTGCTTGAAGGAGCTTCTGATAATTTTAATTGGCAACTTGCATTAACTATTAACTACGAGCCAACTTTACATACTTTACATCATTATATATAAAAAATAGGTATATTACAATATCTTTTTTACTATTATGTACGCAATGCCTAATCAGCAAGTGTAACTTTAAACCAAAGAACCAGCACCTGGTAGTTTTTTCCTCAAAACAGCAGTGAAAATACTTTATTTCTGGAAATTCTTTTACCATTCAGAAATTGAGATTGTGAGAGAGGCTCTAATATCTTTTTGTTGTTTCTCCTGGTACTACCACTTCAAAGCCATAGATTCTGGTGTTACCTTCAAGTAGTGGGTCATTATTATCTATTTCTTCTATAATATGTTCATTAGATAAGTAAAATTTTGTTTGTAATACCCCCAAATTACGATGTTGTACCCTAAAATTTAAATGCGCTTTTTCAGATTTTAAAGCAGGAGGGTATATGGTAATAAAAACAAATTCTCCTTGATTATTACTAGTAGCCGTACCTGATCCAGTGAAACTAGAGCCGTTATCTAAATTTAATAAATTTTGATCAATCCTATTACGTAACGGTTGATAAGGATATTTACCATCGCAACCAACTTGCCATAAATATATTTTTGCATCAGATATTGGTACACAATTTTCATCTAATACTCTACCTTTAATAATAATCTTTGTACCACAAAAAATTGGTTGTCCTCCTGTGCTTCTCAGCAAATTATTTGTGGCACCGAATTTTTCTGGTTCATAATCATTGATTGCAGCTTCAGTTACAGTACAACTATTCAGCTTATTAGGATATACTCTATCATTTATGGCTAAACTATCTGTAATATATATGATGATACAAAAAAAACTTATTATTATGCGCATGCTATGTATCTCTATTTAATAAATCTAGTATAGCTTTGTTATACCAGATTCGTAAATATAATTGTTACCAACAAGCTATTTGTATTACGATAAAAATCTATCTTCTGACCCACTAACAACTGTCCAAATACTTCAGAAATTTCTAGCTCTCACTACGTTTGCTCGCTCTTTTACGCTCATTGGGGTTTAAGATTGCCTTACGCAAACGAATGGACTTTGGCGTGACCTCAACCAGTTCGTCATCTTCAATATAGCTAATTGCTTGTTCAAGGGTCATTAGTACTGGTGGGGTAAGACGTATAGCTTCATCTTTGCCAGCGGCACGGACATTAGATAATTGTTTGGCTTTAATCGGATTAACTTCAAGATCATTATCACGACTATGCTCACCAATAATCATTCCTTGATAAACTTGCACGGAAGGAGAAATGAACATTTTGCCACGATCTTCCAGATTCCATAATGCATAAGCAGAAGCTACCCCGTCTTCATTAGAAATTAATACTCCGTTACGACGTCCTTCTATAGCACCACGATAAGGAGCGTAATTATAGAAACTGCGGTTCATGATCCCAGTGCCACGAGTCTCAGTAAGAAATTGACCATGATAGCCAATCAAACCACGCGATGGACCTAAGAATATTATGCGTGTCTTACCACTACCGGAAGGTCGCATATCAGTCATTTCGGCTTTGCGCAAACTAAGTGATTTAACGACAACCCCAACAAATTCATCATCAACATCAATTTGAATTTCTTCAATTGGTTCCAAACGCTTATCCTGCTCATCGGTTTTAAATAATACTCGTGGACGACTGATTGATAATTCAAATCCTTCACGACGCATAGTTTCAATCAGAATACCTAATTGCAATTCACCACGTCCGGCAACGGAGAATGAATCCTTGTTTGGGCTTTCGGTAACTCGAATAGCAACATTACCCTCTATTTCACGTGCAAGCCTTTCACCTAAAACTCGTGAGGTCAGTTTTGAACCTTCAAGCCCAGCAAGAGGTGAGTCATTTATCGAAAACATCATTTCTAATGTTGGTGGATCTATGGGCAGTGATGGTAGTGCCTCACTAATTTCTGGAGCACAAACAGTATCACCAACAGTAGCATTACCAATCCCAGCAATGGCAACAATATCTCCACAGCTAGCTGTCTCTATAGCTACTCTCTCTAAACCGGCGAAAGTTAATATTTTGCTAATTCGACCATTCTCTAATAAATTATTTTCACGGTTTAATACTTTAACAGCCTGGTTTACTTTCACTGAACCACTATGTATACGTCCAGTGAGAATACGCCCCAAATAAGCATTATATTCACGAGTGGTAATAAGCATGGAAAAAGGAGCGTCAACATTGCCGCGAGGAGGAGGAACATGCGCCAGAATTAATTCAAAAAGAGGAATAATATCTTTACCATTATCCTCTAAATTACGCATAGCAAAACCTGCACGACCTGAAGCATAAATAATTGGAAAATCAAGCTGGGTATCAGTAGCATCAAGCGCCATAAATAATTCAAATACTTCATCTACTACTTCATTAATTCGGCGATCGGCACGATCAATTTTATTAATCAGCACGATAGGACGCAAGCCAAGTTTTAGAGCTTTGGACAACACAAATTTTGTTTGTGGCATTGGCCCCTCAGAAGCATCAACTAACAAGACTACACCATCAACCATGCTTAAAATACGTTCAACCTCACCACCGAAATCAGCATGCCCTGGGGTGTCAACAATATTTATATGATGATCGTTCCATATAATTGAAGTGCATTTTGCTAAAATAGTAATGCCGCGTTCACGCTCCAAAGCATTAGAATCCATAGCACAATCTGCTACTTCTTGATTAGCTCTAAAAGTGCCACTTTGCTTTAGCATACTATTAATCAGAGTAGTTTTACCGTGATCAACGTGGGCAATGATGGCAATATTACGAATATCATACATGATAAGAAAACTCTTTAAATTTTTATTAATTATATTTTTATTAAGCTATGCGTTGAAAAAATCCAACTACTTCTAGATGTGGACTCCAGTAGAATTGATCGACTGGCGTTACTTCATTTAACTGGTAATTATTACCTGAGCATAGAATTTGCGCATCTCTGGCAAAAGTTTCTGGATTGCATGAAATATAGCATATTTTAGTAATAGTACTAGTTTTAAGTTGATGACATTGATCTTCAGCACCAGCTCGAGGCGGATTAATAACCACAGCATTATATGAATTTAATTCCTGTACAGTTAACGGTAAGGCGAATAAATCACGTTTTACTAAATTTATCTGGCGATCAGTATTTAATATTGCTTCACTCAAGGCAGATATGGCAGCGTGATCTGATTCAAAACCGTCGACCTTAAAATGACGAGCTAATGGTATAGTATAAGTGCCGCGACCACAAAATAAATCGGCTACAACCATATTTTGTTTTTTACAATTAGTCGGCATAAAAAAGTCCAACACTAGATCAGCCAAAATTTTATCAGATGAGAAGTTAGACTGCAAGAAACCATAAGCATCTATTTTTACTGCTATGGAATCAAAAATAATATAAGGTTGAGTAATTTCCTGGATAATATCAAGCAGTTTACGGTAACGAAATATAAATCTGGTGATAGCATGGTCTTTGGCAAAATTTGATAAGATCAACCGTTGTTGACTGTTGAGTGATGATTGTTCCTGAATAGTAAGAGTGATATCAGTACCGTTGCTAGCCTCAGTCAAGAAGATTTGAGCTTTTTGTCTATTTTCTAGAATTTGTGCTAAAACTGCTTTAAGAGGTGTGAGTAAGTTTGATAATTTAGGTAACAGTGCAGGACAACTATCAATATTAATGATCTGGTGCGACCTGAAACGATGAAAGCCTAAAAAAATCTGGTCGTTTTTCTTTATTGCTTCCAGGTTAGCACGACGCCTCATGCCAGCTTGTATAGTAATGATTGGGTTGATATTGGTTTGAATATTAGCAGTTTTTAATGCTTGGTTGATAACTTCATATTTGAATTGATAATAATTTTCATCATTGAGATGCTGTAGTAAGCAACCACCACACACACCAAAATACTTGCAAACTGGTTGCACTCTATACGCAGAAGGCTCTATAATTGCCTTGAGAATACAGTTTGATTCACGACGATATTGGTGTCTTTCAAACTCAACTATCTCACCGGGGATCGTATATGGTAATAGAGCAGTTCCTAAATCAGTTTGGGCTACTCCTAAACCTTGGTTATTTAGCGAAAGAATTTTACATTTTCCATGCTCGGTAATAGCCATAACAATATAATCTCTTATTTAACAAAATTTTAGTTAAAAAACCATGCGTCAGATTTATTTAATAATCTTCTTATGCATCTATGTTTTATATAGTTTTAATATACTAGGAGCTAACAAAAGTAAATTACCTTCATTTATTATTGCTAAAACTGGAAATTTACCATTGGATAAAATACTAGCCGCTCATCAACGAGAGCTTGATGAGAATGCTAAAATTACTACAAGTTTTAATCAGATGGCTTTATGGGAAACTGAAGGCAAGTCATTTTTACTCAAGCTATTATGGTCCTTAGGCTATTATTCAGCAACAATCGATATTAAACATCCAGAGAAATCAGACAGACCTACTATTATTTTTCAAATTACTCCAGCAAAGCAATATACTATTAGAAGAATTAGCATAGAGTTGCTTGAACCAACAGCTAAGCAAGCAGCTAAACTTCATTTACCACCACTAACATGGCTAACACTGACTGCTGACATGCCAGTAGTTGCCGCTCAAGTTTTAGCAGAGCAAAAGAGGCTTTATGATTTTATAGAAAATAATAATTGTTTACTCAATCTAGAGGTAAATCACCAGGTAACTATAGATCATATTTTGCATGTGGTAGACCTTGCTTTTACCATTAAAGCCTCATCTACAGCGGCGTATATTAGTAAATTAAGTTTTGATGGATTACAAAAAGTAAATGCAGAATATATGCATAAAATAATTTCCGTAAAAGAGCATAGTTGTTTTAGACGATCAATAGTCAATGATTATAGAGTTGCTATCCAAAAGAGCGGATTGTTTACGATGGTGGAACCAGTTGTTACTCCTGTAGTCGGTTCAGATGCTGCCGTTAATATTACTTTTAAAGTAAAAGAACGGGCGCATCGTACAGTTAAAGCAGGAACCAGTTATAGCACGGATTTGGGAGTCGGTATCAATGCCGGATGGGAGCACCGTAATTTCTTCGGTCAAGGAGAAAAAGTAAACAGCATGCTTAGCCTAACTAAAGTCGAAAAAAAACTTGATACTCAATTTGAAAAACCGTTTTTTTTAATTGATAATCAAACATTAAAAATCAATACACTCCTAGAGCAACAGAATAACAAAGCCTATACTAGCCAGGGAGTTTCTTTGGCTGTATTACTCGAGAGAAAAATATCTTCACACTGGACAGCAGGAACAGGAGGTAAATATGGTTTTAGTCGAATTAAAGAAGAGGCAAAAAAAGATTTTGCACTATTTTCTATTCCTACCCATTTAGCATATGACACCCGAGATAATATACTCGATCCTAAAAGCGGTATAGTAGTAAAGGGTGAAGCTTCTCCCTTTATTGATACTATTAGTTTTAATAATAAATTTTTAAAAACTGCTATTATTGGTTCCGGTTACTTACCAATAAAAACTGTGCTTGAACCAGTACTTGCTTTGCGAGCGGTAGTCGGCAGTACTTTTGGTATTGCAACTCCTAAAATGCCCGCCACGGAAAGATTTTATACCGGTGGGGCAAGTTCAATTCGTGGATACGGCTATAAGCTGGCCGGGCCTTTAAATCAAAAAAATGATCCCATAGGTGGACGTTCAATGATAGAAACATCGGCAGAGCTAAGGTTGCGCCTGAATAAAGATTTTGGTCTTGTGGCTTTTATTGATAGCGGTAATGTTTTTGACCTGGCCTACCCCAAATTTGGCGGCAAACTATATGTAGGCACAGGTCTCGGATTAAGATACTACACCGGATTCGGACCGCTTAGGTTAGATGTCGCTATGCCACTTAATAAACGTCGTAAAATTGATAGCGCTTTTCATTTATACTTTAGTATTGGACAAGCATTTTAAATGACAAAAAATAAAGAAATTAGTTTTTATTTTACTAAACTATTAATGCGGAGCATAGCCTATAGTGGTGGTATATTATTATTAATTATTCTAGGACTAGGATTTTGGCTTAATACTAATCACGCTAAAGAACAAATTAGCTCATTGATTATAAATTCTGTCAATGAAAATCTTGGCTATAATATTGAGCTAGAGAGTTTAGAATTTAAGTTTCCTTTAAAACTTCATCTGAAGTCCATGAAATTATCAGATCATAATGGATTATGGTTTATAGCAAAAAATATGCAGCTCGGCATTTCTCCAACAACAATACTTAGTCGCAAGCTAGTTATCGATGAACTTACGCTCAAATATATAGAGTTGATTCGTATTCCTGAGAAAGTGGATATTGGCGCTAGCAGTACTGATGAAGCTGTCGATATATCTATTAGTAATATTAATATTCTTAATGCTGTAATCAGCGAACATATAACTGGTTTGAGCTCAGAATTAGCATTGGCGATAACAGGAAATTTATTATGGCAGGGAGCGGAAAAAAATTTAACCTTTAACCTTGATTCATTATTTGAACACTACATCAAACTACATACATCAGGCAATTATTCAATAAAAAATCAGCAGCTTATATTTGATAATTTATCATTGAATTTTAATAATACTATGATCAACGGCAGTAGTAGCATTAACTTTACAACTGAAATGTTGAATGGACAATATACAGTATATACTAATATCTTTCATAAACTTGTTGAAGAGATAGAAGAAAATAGCACGCTAGAAGGAAAATTAACTCTTGCCGGCACTATAAAAGCTCCTGAGCTTACAGCTTCTTTGCAGACAAAGAATGTAAAGTATAAAGATACTTTTATTCCAGATATTTTATGGACAACTATAATTAAATATAATAGACCTCTTACGAAACTCGCTCCTGTGGAACAAGTGCTAGAAGCACACGGAGCGCAGAACCGCAGCGTACATAAAGTACGTGAGGATTCGAGCCTAGGCGCGACGACGCAATTGTCCACAGGAGTAGAGTTTCATAAGAGGTCTAATGAGCAGAAATTATCTGGCGAGCTTACCGCAACAACTACATTGAAGGATATATCGGTAAAAACTGATTTTGTTTTAGGAACAGATAATTTGATTTATTTTAATAATATTGTAGCTGATGCTGATTATGTTACTGCTAAAGGTCAAGCTGTCTGGAATAAGTCTAATAATCTGATTAACGGCAATATAAAGATAGTAAGTGATGATTTATCGACATTATCAACATTTTTACCGATTCCATTAAAAGGAAAGGCTGTAATGGAAATTAATATGGCGGCTCCTTCACAAGTTCAAGCTTGTACTATTACTGCTAATATTGAACAATTATTGACTCCGTCAATACAAGCCTCAAAAACTTTGATTGATATTAAAGCGAGTGATCTTTGGAAATTAAAGCTAGAAAAGGCAAAAATAGAGTTTCGTGAGGCTGATGTTCAAGGGAGAATTTTTGATCATTTGTTACTAGAAGTAACTGAGCTTAATAATCGATGGAATCTTAGTATTTTAGGTAAGACAAAAGAAAAACATCATGCTTTCAATCTCAAAGCTTTAATATCTTTATTATTAAAATCAGCACAAGAATTTTCTAGTTCTATTTCCAACATTACCGGCAATTACGGTGAACACAAAATCACTAGTGATCAACTGATGAATTTTGCCTATGATCATGGTAAATTATTCTGGGAGATCAAAAAATTAAAACTGGATAATGGTTTTATTGCCGGTGATGGTCAGTTAACTGAGAATAAAATCGATGCAACATTAATATTTGAAGAAATCCCAATTTTGGGATTGCCGCTAACAATATATTCTCCACTAAAGCATGCTAAAGCTCATGGTAAACTTAAATTTACCGATAGTCTTTTAGCGCCTCAATTTACAGGTAATGTAAAAGTTACTAACATTGATCTTGCAAATACTGTAGTTTCAGATTCAATAATGATACTAGATGCCAAGCTTATTGAGCAATTGCTGCATATAAATCTAAAAATAACATCAAAAAATATTGCAGCACTAACTGGAGAATTGACAGTGCCAGTTAAAGCCTCATTATCTCCTTTTTTATTTGAAATGGTAAGAGATGAAAAGATAAAGGGTACCTTAGCGCTTGATACTTTAATTGAACCCTTTACCAGAGCATATTTGCCGGTCATTCATCAACTTACTGGCTCATTGTCTGGACATCTACACTTAAATGGTAGCCTCAATTATCCTAAACTTGATGGAATCCTTACTTTTGCTAATGGTAGTTATATTTATGATAGATTAGGGTTAAAGTTACAAAATATCCATGGTATTTTTAAAGCTAATAATGGTGTTATCAATATAGATGAATTTAAAGCGCAAGATAATCAAGGAAATAAGCTGTTGAGTACTGCCAAGATAATGTTGAATAAGAGCGATAAACCTTTTGAAGTGATTTTAGTCACTAATGGCTTTAATTTATTAAATCATCCAAACGTTCGTGGGGCGGTAAAAGCTGATTTAGCAATAAAAGGTAATAATGCTGCAGCAAAAGCAAGTGGCGCGATAGAAGTCGGACCTTTAGAAATCACTATTCCTGATCAATTTAAAAACGATATTCCTACACTAAATATAGTAGAAACAATTCCACATCCAATAAAAAAAGAATTAACTAACTCAAGTTTTTTATCTACTTACCCATTATCGATGCAAATATCAATATCCACTAAATCTCAGGTTTTTGTTAGAGGTTGGGGGCTTAATGCAGAACTTGGAGGGCAATTAAAAGTTAAGGGTACCATAGATCAGCCAAACATTGAAGGTAAGCTCCAAGTTATTAGAGGAAGGTATCAGGAATTTGGTAAACAATGGAATCTAAAAGAAGGATCTCTCATTTTTGAAGGAGATATTCCACCATCACCATATTTAAATATTAAAGGCATAACTACCACAGAAAATATCGAAATCAGTCCTGTATTGTCTGGACCATTACTTACACCTACTCTTGCCATTGAATCTTCCCCAATATTGCCACAAGAGGAAATATTATCAATAGTTTTGTTTGGTAAAGAATCGAAGAATATTAGTGCGTTTCAAGCGATACAATTAGCTAATAATTTAAAGCGCCTATCAGGGCATGGAAGTGCAGTGAGTTTTGATCCTATATCTTCTGCCAGAAAATTGCTTGGTGTGGATGACATAAAAGTAAAAACTAATAAAAACGAGCTGGGACATCAGGAAACAGCTGTTGGGGTTGGCAAATATTTAACTGACAAAGTATATTTTGAAATTGAACGAGGAATGCAAGCTGGTACTGGAAAGGGAAGGATTGAAGTAGAAATAACAAATCATTTGTTTATTGAAAGTTCAAGCGGTGGCAATGATTCAAACTCAATAGGAGTCAATTGGCGCAAAGATTATTAAACCACTTTAAAACTCAAGCATGAGAGAGGATTGAACTTCGACCCGCAGAGCACTTTAGGTTTATTTCAGATTGAGTGCCAGACCTGTATAAATCATCCGCAGAAGTAGAGTTTACAGCGATGAACTGTGTCATATTTGTCAAGCTTTGCGACGAAGTCAAAGCACTCCAGTCTTTATCAGTACTTTGGACTGATTCCTAGATTGCACCAAGAGCTTGAGCACTCCTCCGCTCAAACGACATAAAAACCGTATAGTGACGTTCAATTTTAAAAATGCTCATAGCACGCGCATGGTAGTCACCTAAACAGATGTTCATCCCGAACCATGCCCTGAACTTGTTTCACGAGTTGTTTCGGGATGACTACTGAGTTCGAGAATAACTACAATACAACTAAAATCCGAACATTGCTGTTGGTTGCGTGGCCACAAAGCCAATTACATTACTCAATTTATCGAAATTAGGTAATAGTGATAGCTCTATAGTAGAAAGCGTATTTTGCTTGTTTATGGAGTAAGTAATACTTGCAAGCTTTCCGCTTAATACATCTGCTATAGGCACTAAACATTTCTCATACTCTTCACTTGGTATAATATTTTGTATAGTAATATTAGTGAGTACCAGCTCTTTATTAGTGCTGGGTAGTAAATTCTTACATATATTGCTCAAGTATAGAATCTCTTTACGTTCATTAGCATAAAAAAATACTTGCATAGCATCTTGCAATAACCGTAAGCAAAAACTACTATTTAAAAAACGATTTTCTTCATTTACAGATTGATTATAGTTTAAGATAAAATTTTTGGTGGTATCCAACAATACATCCAACGAAAAATTTAAACCGTAATTCTTGTATATTTCCAAATATTTGACCAATTTATATATGCCTATATCTGGTCCTAATATTTCCCATGATCTTATTGTTACGGCTGGAATATTGTAAGTTTTCTCAATATATTCTCTGCTTAATCCAGCTTGTTTGCGTATATATTGAAGTCTTGATCCGAGTTGCTTTAAATCCATATAAATAACTATGTTTAATATATTTAAATAATTGAAATTCTAAATAATAGTATTATATAACATATTGTCTATTATTATACAACACTTATAATTTATTCCTATAGAATTTGTTAAATATTATTTTATATTTATATATAACAAGACAATAGTACCATAATATAAAATATTACTATTGATTTCCATGCTAAAATATAGTACTTCCTGCTTGTAAATAGAATATCAAAATATTATTATGCTAAACAATATGATATGTAACTATATGGTATATTATGACACAGCCCAACACAACTACTTTCGACAAAGAAGTATTACAAAATATATTTGAGGACTTGATTAAAGATTCATTAATAAAGTTGGCAAAAGATTTAGCTGACAGGATATTATTAGTAGAGCTACAATATTTATATATCAATAAGATTTATGATAATTATGAAGATTCGTCAAAATTCACAGATAAGTTTATAATGGATGTAGATTTAATAATTTCTAAATACTATCACACAATATCAGACGATATTGATAGAGCCATAGACACTTTAATAGTTGATATGCACGCTCAGGACTTACCAACATAAGACAGAAAGTTAGATTAATTCAGAAATTTAATAGAACTCAATACTGTTTCTAAAATCATGCCAGCAGCTATACAATCATCCTGTTGGTTTCTCTTATTTCTTTTTAAACCCAAGTATTTTAGCAAGTTATTCGCCGCTCTGGAGGTTAATCGTTCATCTTGCATATATATTGGTAGATCAGTTTTAGTAGATAAACAATTTGTAAAATTTTGTACTAACAGCGCCTGATTACTAACAGCGCCATCCATCATAATTGGCAACCCTATAACTAGAGCACAAGCTGAATACTCATCGATAAAACTTAATATTATTTTTATTTTTTCTGAGTCATTGATACAATTTAACGTTTTTAGAGGCATGGAGATCGTGTAATTTGGATCAGATATTGCGAGTCCAAGTTTCTTCTGTCCGTAATCTACAGCAAGTATTGGCTTGCTGCTCTGAAGTAACTGGTGGAATTCTTGTAAATTAGATATTATCACAGAACCTAAGGAGTTATAGCAAGATTATATTTTAAGTTTACTAATTTAACATGACAATTAATACTACAATGTTTACTTTTTGTTTTATGAGCTGTCCTTGAACCTTCCTTAGGATTTAATGCAATTTTTTTTAAGAAATCTTGAGTTTCTTTATGCATATATTGTACTCGCACCTTAGCAGTTCCTTGTCTTTTAAAAGACAAAACATGAGCTGCAGTCTCAGAAACATCCAGTATACGATTTTTGCTGAATGGCCCTCTGTCATTTACCATTAAGATTACTGATTTGTTATTTTCCAAATTTGTTACTTTGATTAAACTTGGTAGTGGTAATGTTGTATGCGCTGCTGTTAATGTATATTTATTATAGCGGTCACCGTTTGCGGTATTTTTTCCATGAAACCCATGCTTACTGCCATACCAAGAAGCAACACCGATTTGATCATATTTAATATTTTTTTCTGGTATATAACTACTGCCTTTGATGCTATATTCTTTACCTATTTT
Organism: Candidatus Trichorickettsia mobilis; assembly: GCF_034366785.1. Classification (NCBI taxonomy): domain Bacteria; kingdom Pseudomonadati; phylum Pseudomonadota; class Alphaproteobacteria; order Rickettsiales; family Rickettsiaceae; genus Candidatus Trichorickettsia; species Candidatus Trichorickettsia mobilis. The sequence continues at coordinate 932,502 of NZ_CP112932.1, read as the reverse complement.
ATAATGTCCTTGATAATTAATATTTTTAGGATCTTCTTTTGATAATTTTTTATGCAACCTATCTTGTTGACTCATGCAACCAGTCAGTAAAAAAAGTAGAATTATGTATAGCCGATGCATTTCAAAGCTGCACTCGACTATTGAATTAATTTTAGAATATAAGTACTTAAGTATTGTCATCGGAAAGTCTATCTGCAACAGAGGGGGCATTACTTGAAGGTTCTATTATCTTAACATGAGATATAACTTTTTTGACGCCATGTACTTTTGATGCAATATCTGCCATTTGCTCTAATTCTTCTTCTGACCGCGCACTACCAAATAAATACACAATGTCATTAACAGTTATTACCGTATAATTCACAAACTTAATTTCACGCTTCAAGAAAGCCTTCGATTTAATTTGAGTAGTAATCATACTATCTCTTGTATATTGCACTAAGTCAAAGTGACCGCTGTTTTTATCAACTATCAACTCATTTACTACTTCCTTAACATCCTTCTGATTCCAGGCGATTTGTACGGCAGTTAGCATATCTTCTTCTTTATCAACGGTACCTGTATATAAAACACGAGCATTCAATACGCTAACGGAGATTTTAGTATATAATTCTCTAAAATTGTTTTTTACAAAGTCAGCTTTAATTCTTGCAGCAATTTTGGTATCATCAATTGCAGTGCCGACAGACCGGTCTCCAGCAACAGCCATAGTTGAGCTAACAGCACCAGTAAAAATAGCTGGCATACACCCACTTAACATTAAGGCTATAATAAAAATGGGCAAAAAATAAATTTTATACATCTATACTTTATAAATAAACTATGTTACGAAAGCAATAAATTTTATATAGTGTTAATCGCAAATATGGCAATAATGAGTAGGTGGCAAGATATCTTCAAACATTAAATGATTTGCCACAGCCACATCTTCCTTTTTCATTAGGATTAACAAAAACAAATCCAGATTTGAATTGATCATTATGATAATCCATCTCAGTACCAATTAGATACATTAATGCTTTGGGATCAATTAAAATAGTGACGCCATGCTGTTCTATTACTTCATCAAATGGTTTTTTCTCATCGGCATATTCAAAGTAATAGCTATAACCGGAACAACCGCCTGACTTAACGCCAATTCTGATACCAACTACCGGTTTCTGGCTCTTTTTAAGTAACAGTTTGATTTGTTCTACTGCTGGCTCAGTTAGCACAAGTACTTGCTTAGGTCTTATTGCTGTCATATTACAGATTTTGCTGCTTGTTTATCTTTATAGTCTTTTATAGCTGCCTTTACCGCATCCTCAGCCAGCAAAGAGCAATGAAGCTTTACTGGTGGTAGTGATAAGTACTCTGCAATTTCAGTATTTCTAATTGCTTCTGCCTCATCTACCGATTTACCTTTGATCCATTCAGTTACTAAAGAGCTAGAAGCAATTGCAGAACCACAACCAAAAGTTTTAAATTTGGCTTCTTCAATCATACCTTCTGCGTTAACTCTAATTTGTAATTTCATTACATCGCCACAAGCAGGCGCGCCAACCAAACCAGTACCCACAGTAGTATCTGTTTTATCTAAAGATCCTACGTTACGTGGATTTTCATAATGATCGATTACTTTTTTATCATATGCCATATTTTTACCTCACAAGTTTTAAAAAAGTCTGCCGGGAGCGTTAATGTACACCGCATGCCATACCATCCCGAACGCCGCTTGTCATCCCGAACTTGTTTCGGGATCTTATGAACCTGATGAGATCCCGAAACAAGTTCGGGATGACATGCGGGGCTCGAGATGGCATTAAAAGTATTATACTTTTAATGTGTTGCCCACTTAATCTGCTTTAAGTCCACCCCCTCTTGAACCATTTCCCAGAGTGGACTCATTTCTCTCAAGAATTTGATTTTAGAAATTATAAGCTCTACCGCATAGTCAATCTCATCTTCACGAGTAAATCTTCCAACTCCAAATCTAAGAGAAGTATGTGCCAGCTCTTCATCTACTCCAAGCGCCCGTAATACATATGAAGGTTCAAGAGAAGAGGAAGTACAGGCTGAACCAGAGGACACCGCTAAATCTTTGACTGCCAGAATCATCGATTCACCCTCAATATAAGCAAAACTCAAATTAATATTACCAGGATATCGTTGGTTTCGATCACCATTCAAATAAACATCAGGAATTTGACTGGTAATCAGACCCACAAATTTATTAAATAAATTTTTGACATGTAAATAGTCTTGATCCATTTCAACTAAAGCAATTTCGGCAGCTTTACCAAAACCTACGATTAGCGGTGAGGCCAGAGTACCTGATCTCATGCCCCGCTCCTGTCCACCACCGTTGATTATAGGACTTAGGCGGACACGAGGTTTTTTACGTACATATAAGGCTCCAACACCTTTCGGTCCATAAATTTTATGGCCAGAAATGCTAGCAAGATCAATATTACATTCATTAACATCAATTGGAATTTTTCCATAAGCTTGAGCTATATCTGAATGAAAAAAAACTCCATTGGCACGACAGATTTTACCAATTTGTGCCAAGGGTTGAATTACTCCAATTTCATTATGTACAGCCATTATCGAAACTAGCATCGTATTTGCGGTAATAGTTTGCTGCAACAATTCTAAATCAACTAAACCATTCTGTTTTACTGGTAGATAAGTTACCTGAAATCCATCCTGTTCAGCATGTCTGCATGCATCAAGGACGCATTTATGTTCAGTGGCTAAAGTAATTATATGATTTTTTTTACTACCGTAAAATTTAGATATTCCTTTTATCGCCAGATTATTGGATTCTGTCGCTCCAGAGGTGAAAATAATCTCCCTTGGTGTAGCATTAATTAATTTAGCTACATGAGCGCGCGCTAGTTCAACTGCTTCCTCTGCTTCCCAGCCAAAAGTATGGCTACGAGAATGAGGGTTGCCAAATTTAGTGGTGAAATATGGTAACATTGCTTCCAATACTCTAGGATCCATAGGAGTAGTAGCCTGATAATCCAGGTAAATTGGAAATGTACAACCATTTACCAGTAGTCTTTGTTTTAGTTGTTCAAGTTCACTCATATTATCTTTAATTATTAGTTATATTGAATTTTTGTTCTTCACTAAACTGAGTCAATTAATTAGTCATCCCGAACTTGTTTTAGGATCTTATGAAGTCCTGATGAGATCCCGAAACAAGTTCGGGATGACATTAGGTAACATAACGCTAACGCAAGTTGTCAATTAAAACTGCTAGAAGCTCCCTAAACTCAGACGGTTGGAATTGGCCTCTGTGGTGTTTAATAAAATATTATAATTGGCAACTCCCCTCTACTACATGTATTTCTTTGAATGCATTAATAAAACCATCAATATCCTCTACCGAATTATCTGGTGATGTCGAAATTCTGATTGCTGATGCTGCAATTTCGGCATTAACACCCATCGCTTTTAACACATGTGATTTATTGACTTTACCGGAAGAGCAGGCAGAACCAGAACTAACTGCTATCTCACGTAAATCCAAAGCTATCACTTGCAATGAAGATAACATACCTGGTAAGCTAATAAGGGAAGTATTAGGAATGCGCGGAACAATTGATGATAATATAGTAATTTGTGGAAATATATTACCTAAATTACTTTCTAATCTTTGCTGCAATAGTCGCATATGCTGAATCCGTTGTGAGAGTTCTGCTTGAGCAATTTTTGCTGCCAACCCTAATCCTGCTATGGCAGCAACGTTCTCAGTACCAGCGCGCAAACCCATTTCCTGTTTACCACCAATAATATGAGGCACCAGATGATGTTTAGTTTTAGCAATTAATGCTGCAGCACCTATTGATCCACCAAATTTATGCCCTGAGATCACAGCAAAATCTAAATCAAGATCAGCAATATCTACCACCATCTTGCCAACAGCTTGTACGCAGTCACTATGTACCAAAGCACCATATTGTTTAGCAATTTTTGCTATATTTTTTAGTGGTTGAATTGCTCCAGTTTCATTATTTGCTAGCATTACCGAAACCAGCTTCTTGCTTTTTTTACTTTGACTTAATAAATGTGTCAGAGAATCAAGGTTAACCATACCATGATCATCAACAGCGATAGTTTTTATATCAGGATAACAATCTTGTTGGCTTAAGATTGATAAATGTTCTACTGTTGAAACGAAAACATCACCATCAATAAAATTAGATAATATCAAATTATTGGCTTCCGTCCCGGTAGCTGTAAAGATTATGTTATATTCACGAGAGTATGGAGCAATCCCTATTAACTCTTTAATTTGTATTCGTGCTTGTTCCATAATATTTTTGGCATTACGACCACTAGCATGTATAGACGAAGGATTTAATGGTTGTTTCATTATACTATACATAAAACCTGCAACATCTTTATGAGTGGCTGTAGTTGCGTTATTATCAAGATAAATCATGGTTACAATATATCTGCAACTGAAATTGCAGTAAAATAACTTCTAATATGCTCACTCAAGCCATGCCATAAATCATGTGTTTTGCATTTGGCGTGGTCTGGCATACATCCAGGATATGAGTTAATTTTACACCTAGTCATTTCAATATTTTCTTCTACTGCATCAATGATAGCAGCGATAGTTAGCTGATTTAGTTCTACACTAATTATATAACCGCCACCCGGTCCTTTAATTGCATTAACTAAACCGGCTTTCCTAAGTTTAGCAAAAATTTGTTCTAAATAATTTAGAGCAATATTTTGCCGTGCAGCAATTTCAGCCAAACTAGTAGGTTTTTGCATATCTTGCGTTGCTATATCTAAAATTGCCATAACCGCATATCTACCTTTAGTGCTAAGCATCATAATGAACCTTGCCATTCTGCTACATATAATTTAATTACATGTTATATTACCCTAGTAATTCAGTCAAGTATTATATAAATCTTGGTGGCTACATTTAAAGACACGAAACTCTTAGTTAATCTTTGGGAAATATGAAAAAACAAGATATAATTAAAGCTATCTACTCAAAGAAGTTAAGTTAATATGAAGAAGGTAAACATTATTTTCTTATTTATGATTTGGGTATTTAATAGTCTTGCTATAGAAATACCACCTTTATCAGGAAGAGTTAATGATTATGCAAATTTATTATCGGCAGCTACGGTAAACACTCTTGAACAAAAATTAACTCAACTAGAACAAAGAGATTCAACCCAACTAGTGATATTAACTATACCTTCTTTAAAAGGCGTACCAATTGAGAATTTTGCAATAGCTGTATTTAATGGTTGGGGTATTGGTCGAACAAAGATAGATAACGGAGTTTTACTAATAATTGCGCTTGAAGATCGCGCTATCAGAATAGAGGTAGGTAGAGGATTAGAAGGAAGATTGACTGATGTAACAAGTGCTAGAATTATTCGAGATGATATCAAACCATTACTAGCGCAAGGTGATTTTAACTCTGGTATTGCACAAGGTATTGATAGTATTATTAAAGTTATACAAGGTGAGTATACTCAAACTAATCCTACAAAACAAACTAATGATAGCGCTTTGCTAATAGTTGCTGTTATGCTTTTTTTTGCGTCATCTATACTATTTTCTTTTAGAACATCTCAAAAAAGCAGGTTAATTTATGCTACCATTGGTTCGGTAATAAGCTTGCCCATGCTGTATTATTGGGGGAAGCTAAATACTTTGACGGATCTCTTATTATATAGCGGAATAAGCTTTGCTGTATGTTATATTTTGACATATAGTGGACGTTTATCTCTTGGTGGAGGTAGAGGGAATTCTGGTGATTATGGTGGCGGCAGCTCTTTTTCTGGAGGCGGAGGGAGTTCTGGCGGTGGTGGGAGCTTCTGATGAATTTTAGGGAGGATTTTTATGAATAAAGTTACTTTAGCAGTCATAGCATCGGTAATTATATTGATACTAAGCGCAATTGGTTCTTATAATAGCCTTATCTCACACGATGAGGCGGTAAAACGTGAATGGGGAAATTTAGAATCTACCTTGCAGCGCAGGCTAGATCTTATTCCTAACTTAGTCCAAACAGTAAAAGCTTATAGTACTTATGAATCAGAAACTTTGCAAAAAGTTGTTGAGGCACGAGCAAATGCAACTGCTGTAAAAATAGATGCATCATCTTTAGATAATCCTGAAGCATTGCAGAAATATCAACAAGCGCAAAATCAATTAAGCGGCTCCTTAACAAAATTATTGGCTATAGCAGAAAATTACCCAGACTTAAAAGCATCTGAAACTTATCGTGATTTATTAGCTCAATTAGAGGGTACAGAAAATAGAATTAATGTAGCCAGACAAAACTATAATAATGAAGTTAAAGAATATAATTACGCACTTAGACAATTTCCTGGTTCTTTGATTAATAAATCATTTTTAAATTTAACTACTAAAGATTCATTTGCAGCAGAAGCTGAGGCTAGAACTGTGCCAAAAGTAAATTTCGGTAAGTAAAAGCGTTTGCAAGGGATCTAATACTGGGGTTTAGAGATGATTTATTCATGATGGCACGATATTTACCATTTTTATTGATAGTAGCACTTGTTAATAGTTGTATTGAATTAGAAATATCAGCTCCTAGTTTTCTGGATATTGCCAAGCAGTTACAAGTTCCAGATTCTATGGTAGGACTGACTATTACTTATAATTTATTTGGTTTTTGTCTTGCGGCATTAATTTATGGTCCATTATCAGAAAGTTATGGACGTCGTAAAATTATGTTAATTGGTAATTTAATTTTAGTAATTGGTGCGATAGGTTGTGTCTTTGCTTCTTCTATTGAAGAATTGTTAATAGCTCGATTTATCCAAGGCGTGGGTGCTGCAACTTCTGCTGTAGTGGTATCGGCAATTATTGCCGACAGCTATAACATTGATAAAGCAACGCAATTATATGGAGTAATGAATGCTATTTTTACTACTATAATGGCGTTGGCACCGATAATTGGAGGTTTTATTAATAAGGAAATTGGTTGGCGTGGAAATTATGCTTTTGTTGCCGTTATATGTTTAACCTCCTTAATATTATTATGTTTTTTCTTGCCAGAAACGTTAAAGAAACAAACTCCTCTCGCTATTAAATCTATTTTTGTAGATTATAAGACATTATTGACTAATCCTATTTTCCTCAGTGCCTCTGCAGTTCCAAGCTTATGTTATGGTGTTTATATGGCTTTTATTGCTATCTCGCCATTTTTATATATGCAAACATTTAAGCTTGGTATGTTAAGTTATACTCTACATCAGGGAGTAGTAATCGCAGTTTTTGCGATTGTCAGCTTAGGCTCAGGACAGATAATCAAGAAACTCGGCACAATAAACGCGATTTATTTAGGTTTAGTTTTGTATATTATTGGCTCGATTGTTGCTTTATTTGCTAATTCACCTTATGTTACAACTTTCAGCCTTAGTATTTGTGGAATCGGCTCAGCTATTTTCTATCCTATAATTTTTGTGCGCTCAATCGAGATATTTCCTGAACTTAAAGGTACAGCCTCATCTGCAATTATGAGTATGCGCTATGTGTTATGCTCTGCCCTTACTTGGATAGCCAGCTATTCTTATGATGGAACACCAGCAACATTTGCTCATGTAATTATTGTAACAACATTATTTATTGTATTATTTACAGCTTATCTAAAGAACAGCGTGTTTTTTCATCTTGTTAAGCCATAAAAAATTATTGCTTATGGAGCCTAAAATGAAATGTTAATTGAGTTGTTAATATTTATAGCTATAGGAATAGCTGTTGCAGCTCCAGTAGGGCCTATCGGTATGTTTTGTATCCGTAAAACTCTAGAACGTGGATTTATGGGTGCTGTTGCTGTAGGAATGGGCGCTGCAATTGCAGATGGTATTTATGCTTTTATTGGAGCAACAGGATTAGTGGTAATTTCAAATTTCTTACTTGAAAGAGCTAACTTGATCAAAAAAATTGGTGGAATATTTTTATTATATCTGGCTTTTAAAGAATTTAGAGTACAGCATATTTATAATGCTGTAATTTCCAATCACTATAAAAAATTCATCAAATTGGTAATACAGACTTTTTGCCTTAACATTTCTAATCCCATGACTATCCTAAGCTTTATAGCTATATTTGCTGGATTTTCAGATAAAGATATTAACACCAACAAAGTAATCAGTATGGTTGGAGGTATAGTAATTGGCTCGATGGCCTGGTGGCTGACACTGGGTGTGATTATAATAAAAGTAAAAATTCATTTATCAGAAAATTCTATGACTCGTATTCGTTACTTGTCGGCCTTGATTCTTGCGGGATTTGGAGCATGGAGTATTATTAGCAGCATAATTTAAGTAGACCTCTTCGGAAACTTTATTCGCAGTAATTTTGTCGTTGAAATTTGTTTGCGCTCCTCAAATATATTAAGTATTCTGCGGTGCTCAACTACATTTTTCCTAAAACTTCCTCACTAAGGATCAATTTCCGAAGAAGTCTAGTGTTGAAATGTAGACATTAAATAAATTTTTATAAAATTTCTGATGTTACTAATTATTTCTTAAAGTTTTTTTGATATACAACTATTAAATTCCAATTTAATACATAGGGTCTAATGGCTAACTATCAAAACTTTTTACACTATCTTAAACAACATCAAATCTATTTTGTTGATTTCCGTTTCACTGATTTACATGGTGTATGGCATCATATAACTTATCCAGTATCGATGATTAATGAAGAATTACTAAATGGTGGCATCTTTTTTGATGGTTCTTCCATTCAATATTGGTGTGCTATTAATCAGTCAGATATGTTGTTGATACCAGATATATCACCAAACTTGGATAATATCGCAATTGATCCATTTGCAGATGTAGCAACAGTTATTGTTACATGCGATGTATTTGATCCATTAAATTTATTGCCGTATAAAAAAGATCCGCGTTATATCGCAAAACAAGCTGAAAAATATTTGCAACAAACTGGAATTGCAGATACTGCCTACTTTGGTCCAGAAGTAGAATTTTTCATTTTTGATTCTGTTCATTTTCAGTCAAATGCTGAGCACTGTTTTTATAATGTCAAATCTGATGAATTCACTAATAATAATGGTGCTATGACTGATAATAATCATGGCTGTCGGCCAAAGGCCAAAGGTGGTTATTTTCCAGTAACACCATTGGATTCGATGCACAATATACGTTCTAAAATGTTAATAGATATGCAAGCTATGGGATTAGAAGTAGAAAAACATCATCATGAAGTAGCACCAGCCCAGCATGAGATCGGTATTAAATATAGATCGTTATTACATAGTGCTGACGCAATCCAAACTTACAAGTATGTGGTTCGTAATGCAGCTCGTAGCTATGGCAAAACAGCAAGTTTTATGGCAAAACCACTATTTGCTGATAATGGCTCTGGAATGCATGTTCATCAATCATTATGGCTTAATGGTAATTCATTATTTGCCGGTATGGAATATGCAAACCTATCTGAAATAGCGCTATATTATATTGGTGGTATTTTAAAACATGCAAAAAGTTTAAATGCATTTACTAATCCGACTACCAATAGCTATAAGCGTTTAGTACCAGGTTTTGAGGCGCCGGTAATTTGCGCTTATTCCATGCGTAATAGATCAGCTGCTTGCAGAATACCGGTTGAAAATTCACCTAGTGCAAAACGGGTGGAAATAAGATTTCCTGATCCCACTGCTAATCCTTATTTGGCCTTTGCTGCAATGCTTATGGCTGGTATTGATGGTATTCAAAATAAAATTCACCCAGGAGAAAGCCATAATGAAGATTTATTTGAAGATAAAGAGATTGCTAAAACATTACCAAGCGTAGCAGGTTCGCTAAGAGAAGCTCTAGTAGCTCTAGAACAAGATAATAGCTATTTATTAGTTGGAGAAGTTTTTAGTAAAGAATTATTGACGAGCTATTTAGAAATGAAATGGAAAGAAGTGACTGCCATAGAGCAATTCCCTCATCCATTAGAATTTAGTTATTATTATAACAACTAACTAGAGCTCGATACTGTCTTAGGCATTGCGTACAAAACTTTAATGGGATTATTTATGTGTTTTTAGGCAAAAAACACATAAATAATCCCATTAAAATTTTGCACGCAATGCCTAGAACTAAATAAAATTATCTCCCTAATAAAATAAAAGATACAACCATTTATCTTTATTTATCTTTCGCCTTTTGACAGTTCGTTTGTTCTTCTCTTTGCTAAGTAATAATAATGCATAAACACTAACGTCACTAGGTTAGCAAACATAGCAGGCACTATACTGTCTGATTGTATCTCATAATAGTTCCATACTAACACAACGAACAACCCCGCTCCCATCCCCCATAGCACAGGTTTCTCAGTGCTTCTAAGTCCAAGACAAGCCATAATAAAAGGCACTGATACGGTAGGCATATAGAAAGAAGTGGTAAACATAAATATATCAAGCAGAGTGCCTTGCTTTAAACTTACTATAATAGCAAATATTCCAATAAAATAAGAAGTTAAACGAGTAGCAGCTAATTGATCCTTAATTTTCATGTTTTTTAAAAAATCATGCACTACTAAAACTGCAGAAGAATTAATATAGCTGTCTGCTGTTGACATAATCATCGCCATAATACTAATCAACAATAATCCTTTAAAACCTTGCGGTAAATGTTCATTAAATATCAAATGTTTTACTACCTCATTTGATTTTAAATCTGGATATTTAACAAATAAAATGATCGCTATCCATGATATTAATAAAGCTAAACATGTTATAAAGAAAGCTGATGTATAAAATGATGATCTTACTTGCTGCCAATTTTTAGCCATGGCTATTCTTTGAAACATCGCAGGATTAAAAGCTGGTATCATAAAAACTATGATGATAAATAATTTTTTATTACTTGCCTCACTAAAGTCAAATAATTGCTTTATGTCAAACAAAGGGCTTTGACTTATAGTATCAACTATTACATCAACATTTACAAAGCTATAATAGAGATAAAAAGATATCAGTGGTACTATAGTTCCAAATGTAAAAAATTGAATAATATCAGTAAAGGTCACTGATCTGATTCCACCTAGAGCAGAATATATAGTGATCACTAAACCAGAGATAATTACTCCATATATTTCCGGCATACCAAGTGCATAATTAAACATTAAACCACTAAGTTTAAGTTGAACTGCTATCGAGCCACTTATACCTATTAGACCAGCTATCGCCGTAACAAAACCAACCTTTTCTCCATAGACGCTCGTCATAGCATCCGCTATAGACATCTTACCTATAAATTCTGATAAACGCGGAGCAAAATAATATCCAATTATTACAAAAGTAAAAGCGTCAAAGAGTAAAGCGATTACAAAATATATGCCACGACTATATACCTCACTAACAGTCGTGTAAAAAAAACTCCCGCCAATCCATGTAGCATGATAGTGTAAGCAATTGTTGCCGTGCTAAAATTCTTATTACCTATAGAATATTCTCTTAAGGTAGTAATACCTCTACTACTGCTTAGGCCAAGCCATAGATTAATAACTAAAAAGCCAATAAATAAAATAGCATCTAAATCAAACAACATAGGTTGTAATATTTAAGTAAATTAAACCTTAGGTTACCACAAAAAAAATTAAAGTCAAGATGTCTTTTAACTTTCCACTCTTTTATTAGAGGAATTACATGAGAGTGTTCAATGAACTGTGTCAAGTTAGGAAAAAGAGACGACATGAACAACCTTGCTTTGACACTAACTCTGTCATTGCTAGGGCTAAACGAAGCAATCTATAAACTAGTATCTTAAACTGGATTGCTTCGACCATAAATGGCCTCAGCTCAGACGGCTGGAACTGGCCTCTGTGGTTTTTAATAAAGTATTTTAATTGGCGACTCTCGTTAGCTAGAGTTAGTTAGGCGATGACAGTTAAATTTTAAAGCGAGGTTGGCGCAGCGTATTAATACGTGATCACAACTGAATCCTCACAAATTTGCTGGTCATCGCCTAACTGACCGACGCTATGCTATACAACAACACTAGGTACTATGATGGCCTTAGTAAGTTCATCATATTGCTTGATGATTTTAAGAATGGATTCCAGTCTATCTAACTTAATCATACATGGGCCATCACTTGGAGCGTTATCTGGGTCTTGGTGTACTTCCATAAATACACCAGCAATACCTACTGAAATGGCCGCCCTGGCAAGCAGTTCTACATATTTTCTCTCACCACCACTGACATTACCAATCCCACTCGGTTGTTGCACCGAATGTGTAGCATCAAAAATTACCGGCGCTTCAGTTTCAGCCATGATAGCAAGGCTTCTCAAATCTGTAACTAAATTATTATAACCAAAACAAGTGCCTCGCTCCGTTAACAACACATCATTGGCACCAAAAATCTTGAGTTTCTCATAAACATTTTTCATATCCCACGGTGCTAAAAATTGTCCTTTTTTTACATTAATAATTTTATTAGTTAAAGCAGCACTCTTAAGTAAATCAGTTTGACGACATAAGAATGCAGGAATTTGTAAAATATCTACTACTTCAGCAGCAGCTGCACATTGAGATTCTGTATGCACGTCAGTTAATATTGGGCAATCAAATTTGGCCTTTACTTTAGCTAAAATTTCTAAACCATGATCTAATCCAGCTCCCCTGGGGCTGTTTACAGAAGTGCGATTTGCTTTATCAAATGAAGATTTATAGATAAATGGAATAGCTAGCTTACTAGTTATGGTTATTAAATTTTCAGCCATAAAAAGAGCATGATCTAGAGTCTCAATTTGGCATGGCCCAGCAATTAGTATAAAGGGTAAATTATTTGCTATCTTAATATTCTTTAACTTAATAATTTTTTGCATTAGTCTTTAATCTCCCAGATTTAATTTTTGTAGCTGATTGATCCTATTTTTGAGCTCTTCTTGCCTTTCTCCAAAAATAAAGCTACCAGAAACTAGAATAGAAGCTCCAGCTTCTACGCAATTTGCTGCAGTTGTAGCGTTAATACCACCGTCAACTGATATCCTTATACCTTTATTTAAATGTTTAATTTTTTTAGATAAAATACGAATCTTGGGTAGCTGCGTCTCTAAAAATTGTTGCCCAGCGAATCCAGGATTTACGGTCATTACTAATATTAAGTCAATTTTATCAATCACGTAATCTATAATATCTGGTAGAGTGGATGGGAGCAGCGCAATTCCTGCTTTCAGACCGCACTGCCTGATGGTACTTAAAGTACGATCAAGATGTATAGTTGATTCAGGATGGATAGTAATTATATCAGCACCATAATTAGCATAATTTTCAATAAAGAGTTCAGGTTGACTGATCATTAGATGAACATCAAGTGGTAATTTTGTCAGTTTACGAATGGTCTCTAATATTAGAGTGCCAAAAGTTAAATTAGGAACAAAATGTCCATCCATGACATCAATGTGAATCATGTCAACGCCAGCTCGTTCTACTGCCTTAATTTCTTGCTCTAACTTAGCAAAATCTGCTGATAATATCGATGCTGATACTTGTATCATAAAGGCTATCTATTTTGTTTTCTTTTAGCCTGGAGTGACATCACATAACTAATTATTTTAGCTACAGCTTCATAATGTTCAATTGGAATCTCTTCATCAATTTTCACTTGCTTGTAAATACTTCTAGCAAGAGGAGGATTTTCGACGATTGGAATTCGATGCGTATCTGCAATTTCTTTAATTTTTTGAGCGATTAGATCTAAACCTTTGGCAACAAGCACAGGTGCTTTGGTGGTATTGCTGTCATAATGCAACGCTACTGCATAATGTTCGGGGTTAGTTATAACTACCGTTGCTTTGGGTACAGCTTGCTGAATACGTCTTTGAGATTGTTCTTTTCTTAGTGTTTTGATTTTACGCTTTATTTCAGGATGTCCTTCCAATTCTTTATATTCCTCTTTTAGCTCATGTTTAGTCATTTTTAATTGATTAAAATGCTCAAAACGTTGATAGAAGTAATCTGCTGAAGCAATAACGACCATGATTATGGTAGCACAAATCATGACATTATTGACCATAATTTGCAATTGATTTAAAATCGCTCCAATAGTTAAATTTTGATACTGTCTTAATTCTCGAACGTCACTGGTAATAACTGAGTATAAAAAAATCCCTACTAATAGAATCTTGATAAAACTCTTTAAGAATTCGACTACACTTTTTATAGAAAATAGTCTTTTAAAACCACTGAATATTGATATCCTTGATAAATCAGGCTTAATTTGATCTAAAGCAAAGATAAATTCCCCATGCTGAATATAAGATGATAAAAACGCTACTATAACTACTACAAGAAAAAGAGGGCTTAAGATTAAGATAAATTTAACAAGTATTTTTTCTAAAAGCACTCCTACCATTCCTTGATCAATTGGTACATTACCAGCATTCTCTATGAAGAATCGTAGCGCCATTGCAGAACGCCCAAAGCTATAAGGAATTATAAAAATAATAATTATCGTCAAAAACAATAGCATTAGAAAGTTATTAACTTCCTTGGAGTTAACTACCTGCCCCTTTTCCAAAGCATCTTCAAGCTTCTTTTGGGATGGATCTTCCGTTTTCGATGCTTGATCTTCTGAATCACCTTCTGCCATATTAGTAAAAACTACCTGCTACTGCCAGACACTATACAAAAAAGGCTAACTATCATTTGATAGTTAGCCTTGGAATTACTTTTTAGAACTTTATTATAACCCGCCCTTGTTTTCGTATGAACAAAAGCTTTAGTAGACGAAGGTCAAAATTGAAGAAGTGCTAGGAGTATCAAAGTCGAGGAGCGCAGCGTACTTTTAAGTACGTGAGCACCACAGATCTTTAGATACGACAACGCAATTCTCAATTTTCACCGAGTATACGTCTAGTGGTGCATAATTGAAGTAACCCCACGACGGTTTTGACTCCAAGCTTTTTCATCATTACCAATTACAGCTGGACGTTCTTTACCATAAGAAACAGTATCTAATCTACCGGCTTCTATACCGTGATGCACTAAGAATTTTCTTACTGCTTCAGCTCTTCTTTCACCTAAAGCTAAGTTATACTCTCTAGTACCTCTTTCGTCACAATGTCCTTCGATAGTGGCTTTAATATGCGGATGTTTTTTTAGCCACTCGCCTTGTTTATGCAACACTTCTTTAGAATGATGTGATATGCTTGAACTGTCGAATGCAAAGAAAACCCTATCTCCTGCATGTTTTTCAAAATCAGCAACTAGCGAACTCTCTACATTGGAAGCCATACCACCTTTCTTCGCACTACTACTGCACCCAGATAAAAAGAATACAGCTAAAAGCGCTAATGTAATTTTTTTCATCATAACCAATCAACTCCTTATTAAATTTAAATTATAACATAAAATTTAGTTTTTCATAGTTTGCAAATTAATGCAATCAGAAAAACCTAACGAATAAGTATTATATACTATCAACCTCTTAACTTAAAGGTCAATATTGATCAAAGCACTGTTCGCAGGTTATAACGTTGCAAAAATATCATAAACAAAACTTATGTACGCATTAATTGTTTTTAATATACACAGTTAATCAATCAAGCATATTAATTTAATATATTAAATGGTTTTGCAAATATATTGTTGAAGAAATGGATAGTAAAATTTTAGTTCTGACGGATTATAGATTAGGAAATTCAAATCAGGCTCTTGCTTTAGCGAAAGAACTTGTAGTGCCATACACAGCTAAACATATTAATTATAATTGTTTTGCCAAATTGCCAAATTTTTTACTGCAATTCTATCCACTGCACATCAAACACGATTGCTTGCAATCAATTGAGATAAATAATCTACCAAATATAATTATTTCCTCTGGTCGTAGAACTGCAGCTCTTGCGCTTTATCTAAAACGAAAATCGATAAAAAAACTGCAAATAGTGCAAATAATGAAACCTGATAGTAATTTTAATGAATTTGACATGGTAATTTTACCACAGCACGATTCCTTTACACAAACATCATCAAATGTAATTAGAATTATTGGCGCACTTAGTGACATCCACAGAAGTATAAAAGATCAAGCTAATATTGAAAATATAAGAAAGATTTATCCAGAAACACTAAACTGTATAGCAGTAATAATTGGAGGTAATAGTAAAAACTATATATTTACCGTTGCTGAAGCAAAATTATTAGTCTCTATATTAAAAAACATAGTAATTCATCATACGTCACAGCTTTTTATTACTTTTAGCCGACGTACTCCACAAGTAGTAAAGCAGGTTATTAGACAGCACTTCAGCAATCCGCACATCATTTATGATCCTCAAGATTCAGGACCCAATCCATATTTAGCTCTGTTAGCTAGTGCAAATTATATAATTTCTACAGCCGACTCAATCTCAATGTGTAGTGAAGCAGCGTCCACAGCCAAGCCATTATATATATTTCTTCCTGATAGCTTTAAGCTATCCAAACATAGATTCTTTGTACAACAGCTGTTTGATTTAGGTATTGCTAAAAAATTAGATCAATCAGTAAATGTTTTACAACATTATTCTTATACTCCATTAAATGAAACTAAAAGGGTCGCTGAAATTATTAAATCTGAATTAACTTGTTAATAAGCATTTACAATATTAAATTTTATTTGTGATAATCGCACAAAAATATTTAATATTTACAAAATTTATAGTATTTAATAACTACAAAATTTATAGTATACAAATTGATAAATTTGTTATCAAATCATCAAAAAATAAGAGAAATAGTATGATTAAACAAACAAAATTTTTACAAAAATTCCTGGCTACCGCCTCAGCATTAGCTGTAATAGCTGGAGGAACAAGTAATGCATTGGGTGCTGCAGCAGGAGTAAATACCGGCGGCGGTGGCGGTGCTATAAATCTTAACGCTATAATAGCTGCGCCAAACGTAAATAATAATTGGCTAATTTTCAATGCTGCTGATACAGTTACCGTTAATGCAGGATCAGCACCAAGAATAGGTGGGATAGATGTAGCAGTTAATCCTGGTGGTCCTACTGTAATAAATAACGACATTACTATAGGCTCCATTTCAGGTGTTGCTGCCGGATTTATGGCTGTTAATATTGCTGGTGGCAGAACATTAACCTTGGATGGTAACGCTTTCGGCGCAATTGCAGCAAATACCTACAATAAATTAGGAGAGATAACATTTAATGCAGGTTCCGAGCTAGTTGTTAATGCTGACAATGTTACTTTAACAGGCCCTTTTACTCCTAGTGCTGCAGGACGAGGCCTTATAATAGTCGATGCCAATAATGTAACCATTAGAGGTGCAATTACTCCAGCAAAAGGAATATCAGGTTTAAAACTTGGAGCTAATGCCACTGTGAATCTACAAGCAGCAGCTGGCTTTGCCAATGCTGGAACTGCTATAGAATTAGGTAACGGCTCAACACTAACTGTTACTGGTGGTCGTGCTATTAGCGGTATAACTTTTAATGAAGAAATTAATGGAACTGCTCCAGATCAAGGTACTCTTATTTTTACCGGTGGTAATTCCACAATTACAAATGTAGCCATTGGTGTTACTAACAAGATCCATGAACTTAGAATTGCAAGTGCTCATGAATTAGATACTGATTCTGCAGAAATTAAAGCCACAAAAATTAATTTTGCTGATGATGGAATATTAAAAGTAAGCGGTGGTCGTGTAACTGGTGATATAGATAATACTAACGGTATAGCCAATATCGGCACACTAAACATTAATAATGCTACCGGAGTAACCGGAACGATAGGAGCAACCAAAGCTCTGAAAGTAGTTAGTTTTGATGCAGCTGGAGCTATGGACGTAACCGGGAACGCTAAGGCTCAGACTTTTGTCGTTAATAACGCCGCAGCGGCAGTAACAGCTGGTGGTACAATCACTGGTAATATAGATTTCACTAAAGCTGGAGGTACATTGAATGCTGGTGGAGGATTAATTACTGGTGCAATTGATTCTACTCTTGGTGGAGCAAACGGAACCTTGAACTTTACTGTAAATGGTGGAGTAACTGGCGCTATTGGTACTACTAATCCATTACATGCAATTAATGTAAAGAATGGAATTACAGCAACTTTATCCGCTGACATCGTGAAAGCTGCCACTATTACTATCGGTGAAGCTGGTGGAGCTGGTACGTTAGTACGTGGTGGAAACGTAGATTTTACTCTTAATCCAGCTGGTGTTAATATAGCATTTGCTCATGCTGATTCGGTATTGAAGTTACAAAGCACTGGTGGTGCTTCAAAAACTATTACCTTAAATACTATTAACCCAGGTGCTCTTGGTAAAGGAATAGTAGAATTACACGCAAATGGTGCTGGTAGTAAGTTAGTAATTGTTGGTGGTGCAGCTGGTCAAACATTAGGCACTGGTGCTAATAAGTTAAAAGAATTGAGAGTTAGCGGTACCGGTAGCAACGACACCATGACCATTATTGCTGGCGGAGCTAATGCAGTTGATCTTACTAATGTTAATGTATTAAATATAAAAAGAGGCGCAATACTCTGGGATCAAAGTAAGACTGCTGTTAATATTGCAGTAATTAATATTGGTGAAGCTGGTGCTGGTGGTGCCGGTGGTCTAGCGCTAGATGCTACTGACGGTAACTTTGCTCTACTTAATGGTACGGCAATTAATTTTGGCCATGCTGACTCGCAGTTAGTTCTTGGTCATGATAATCCTGGAGCAGATAGAACCATTACTTTACACAACAATTTAGTGGGGGCTGGAGATAACCAAGGAATAGTGAAGCTTTGGTCTAAGCAAGCTGCTAAACAGTTAATCATTGCAAAAAATGGTGTAGAAACAATTGGTACTTCTAAGCTCAATAGAATCCAAGAGTTAATTATTGATGGCCCTGGTAGTACTGCTATCAATCCAAAAGTTTATACTAAGAACTTAACCTTCGATGATATTGGTGCAGTTAATTTTATTGGCGGAGTAGATCAAGGTACTGGCGGTAATATTTATGTAAATGAGAATGTTACCGTGCACGGAAATATTGATGGAATTGATACTAACATTTACCTTCAAGACAAGGTCTTAACCTATAATAAAGGTACAGCAACTCTTACTGGTAACGTAATAGTAAATACTAATCTAAAAGCTGGTGGTGGTATTGGTCAGATCAAAGTCGATGCTACTGGTGGAGCTACGGAGTTGAATTTATCAAAAGCAACATCAGTTACTATTAATTTAAACGGTACTTCAGATTTAGTCGATACCGGTAAAAGCTATTCATTATTCGAAGCTACTAATGGCGGAGTAATCACTGCTGGATTTCCAGCGCCGACATTAGCTAACAATGATACAAAGGCTTTAGCTTGGACATCTAGCGCTACAGCAGTATTATCAAATGCTATAGCACCAGTCCCTGATAATAATGTACCTCCAGACAATAACGTACCTATTATAGTTAATGTTAATGATGGTAATAAGTATGTACAGTGGGTAGAAGATCCTGTTACTCACAATATTACTGCTATCAATAATTCAACAAAAGGGTTGCAGAATGATTTTGGTAAAACTAACCCTGGAATAGTAAAAGCCCTCACCGGTGCTGACTTAACAAGTGATGCCGGAAATTTAGTAAATGACCTAGGTAAAGCTCCTGATCAGGCAACAAAAGGTAAAATAGTAGATAGTATGAGCGTAGTGGCGCCTACAGCAGGTGTGGCAGAAGCTGTAGCAGAAGCTACTACTGGAGCTGTACAAGCCACACAAAACGTAATCGGTAACAGAATGCATAGCCTACCTGGAGCCGCTAGTGCAGCAGTAAAAGTTTCTGAAGGTATGGGTGTTGCTGCTGGTGATGAATTCACTGCGGAGCGTTATGGTATTTGGGGTAGTCCATTTTATGGTCAATCAACACAAAAGAAAAAAGGTGATGCTCCTGGATATAAAGGTAAGTCTGGCGGTGGTACGATTGGGTTTGATTGTTTAGCTAATGATAATTTAGCTTTGGGAATGGCATTAACGGCTATTAGTACCAAATTTGATCATAAAAATCAAAAATTAGGTGATACCACGAAAGTTGAGAGCACATTATTCTCAATATATGGGGTACAGCAATTACCTGAAAATTGGTTTGTTCAAGCTATTGCTTCATTTGGCTCAAGTAGAGTGCGTAACTATGAAAAGCGTGTAATAAGTTCTACTTTAAGCCAAACTGCGCTTGGAAAATATAATTCAACTAACTATAGTGGAGAAATATTAGGAGGCTATAGATACACATTACCTGATGCAAATACTACGCTTACTCCGATGGTGGGTTTTAGATACGCCAAATTTAATGATAGTGGTTATACTGAAACCGGTACTAATCGCAGAAATTTAACGGTCAGTAAAAAATCAATTGATAAAATTGAGGGAGTTATTGGCGCTAGGGCTTCATTCTTACATCAGGTAAAAGATGTACTATTAATGCCAGAGGTGCATGGTTTTGTAAGCCAAGATTTTAAAGGGAAGGCAGCAAAAGTTGATGCAAGATTAAATGGAGCATTAGCACCAATGCCAACAAAAATTTCTAAGCCTGAAAAAACCTTTGTCAATCTTGGTACAAGCTTAACTATAAAATATCGGATGATGGAATATGGTATCGGCTATGATGCGCATTTGGCAAAAAAATATGTAGGACATCAAGGTTCTATAAAAATCAGGGTTAATTTCTAATTTAAGTAAGCTAGGTACTTAAGTGTTGAGAGCGAATTTTAAAATAAGTAAATTTACTTAAGAAAGGAGTTTTTTAGACAAAACAAAGCCTCACAAGCAGTTTTTGTTCGTTACAGAACGGGGAACCAGTTTTGACGACACAATGACCTAGCTGCACCTGTCGATAGGCTCTTAGAAATGACTACTTACACTTATACAATAGCGCAAATTGACTTGCGTTATTGTATAGGAGCCTGTCAGATCAGTAGATATAAGAGAGGAAGTTTTAGGAAAAACGAAGTCGAGTACCGCAAGTAGTCTTTGAGTTTGTTTCGGAATTTCGACTGCGTTTTGAGTGAGCAAAATTACCCCTTATATCTACTGATCTGACAGGCTCTAAGCCAACAAAATTTTTTATTTATAGATACATAATAGCTATTATCCTTCATATTTCTCAAAGCTTTGTAATTTTTTTGTTGTAATTTCATTTTGTCTCAATCATAGTTGGTCTAGTTTCAGATAGATCCTGAAGCTTATATCCTTGCATAAGTTAGATTGTTTATTTAAATCCTTTTATAAGTTCATTGATGTATAGCAACTTTCCTGAAATCACTCTTATTTCATCAGTTGGCTTCCGCACCAGGCCAAGACGCAATCTTACTTATTTATCAATTTTTTTATTTCTAGCTTTAGCTGGGTTTGCGTCTATATCAATTAAAAATTATATAAGTCGCACAACTTTCTTTTCTTTAATTGAACCAGAAGAATTAGTTTATGAAGATAAAATATTAACAGAAAACGCTACCGTAACGGTAAAAAAAGGTGATACCTTAAAATCTATACTTACCAAACAAGGTCTTACGTCAACAGAAATAGCACAAATCATTAAAGCAGTCACATCTAAGAATAATATAGCAGCTAGTTTAAAGATTGGACAAAAAATATCTTTTGATTACACATTAAATATTATTGAAAATGATGATGATCTAACCGCAGAGACTCGTACCTTAACTAAAGTAATCGTAGTGCTTGATAAAATCAATTCTGTAGAAATAATTAAAGTAGATGATAATTTTCTAGCTAAAAACACTGCTATCCCACTCAATAAATTTGTTGCAAAATCTTCTGTGATCATTAACAGCAGTTTTATTTCTGCACTAAAGGATCTTGGCCTTGGTGCTAATAATATAATAGAATTAGTTAATGCTTATAGCTATCAGATAGATTTTCAGCGACAAATTCAACGTGGAGACAAAATTACGGTCATTACTGAAAAATTTATGACTGAATCTGGTCAATTTTCACATCATGGTAAAGTTTTGTATGTATCTTTAAAATTGGCTGACAAAGAATATAATATATATCGTTATTCATTGCTAGGCGATGCTAATTACGGTTTCTTCTCTGAAGATGGTAAAAGTGTAAAAAGAAGCTTACTGAAAACACCGGTAAATATTGTACGCGTTTCATCTCATTATGGTAATCGTAAACATCCTACCCTAGGTTTTACCAAACTACATAGAGGAATAGATTTTGCTGCACCAGATGGTACTCCAATTTACGCTGCCGGTGATGGCGTTATTACAGAAATAGGTTGGAAATCTGGTTACGGTAAATTTATTCAGATTAAACATAGTTCTAATTTATCAACTGCATATGCTCACGCTAGTAATTTTGCCAAGAATCTTCATGCAGGCAGTAAAGTTAAACAAGGGCAGGTAATAGCCTATGTTGGTCGTACAGGTAGAACTACTGGCTCGCATCTGCATTATGAAGTTAAAATCGCGGGCAAACATGTAAATCCTATGTCAATAAAAACTACTCCTGGGATTGAATTAACTGGCAAGAAATTAGCTCAATTCCAGAACTTTAAAAATAAAATTAGGGCTTTAAGTACTAAACTTGAAGCTACACCGATTCTTGCAGCAGACCGTGATGTTACTTTATCCGCACGCTAAGCGCTAGGCTTTGCGCATATTTCTGCGCGACGCTATGCTCATCAATCCTTCACTCTTCAAGGGGTATAATTCAAGTGTTTCGGCGTTTATTATTGCGATTACCACCGCATATTCGTAATCATGTTTTCATTATTTATCGTGCTTTTTCAATTATAATTAAGTTAATACTTATAGATCAAGCAATAAAATGGTGGTTTATCTCGTATTTAATTCAACAACCAGCAAGATTACTAAGAGTTACTAGTTTTTTAGATATAGTATATGTTTGGAACTACGGTATTAGTTTTGGCATATTTAAGAATTATCTTCAATATAGTAATATAGTATTCATAGTGCTTAACAGCATTATTATTTTATACCTATGCTACGGCTTATTAAAACTTAAATCTGTTACAAGTTTTTGGGGATATAGCTTTATTATCGGTGGTGCTATTGGTAATGTAATTGATCGTTGCTACCGTGGAGCAGTGTTTGATTTTATTTGTTTTCATTATCAAAATAATTATTGGTTCCCGGTGTTTAATCTGGCAGACAGCTTTATTTTCATTGGAGTGATGTTAGTATTATATGATCTTTATAAAACTAAAAAAAATATTGAAGAAAAAGAAAAACAAATTTATGATGACCTAGCCGCAAAAGCAGAAGCAATTCGTAATGCCAGCGATGCTAAAATTGATAAAAATAAGTAAATATATGCGTATGATTTTATTAGACTTCTTTCAAAAATCATTTATGGTAGCGAAATGTAGAGAGTTCATGAAACACAGATATATAACACACTCAACTATGTTTAAGATTCAAACAGCAGATAAAAGTAATCTATCACAACAAAAGTGGTTTTTTGAAAAAGGCATATTACAGGTTATGCTAATGCTAGCCTTACTGTCATCATGCAACAAGCGGGTAAAAGAAACTATAGGGATAGTGACTCCTGGTCCTGATGAATATCAGGTACAACGAAGTAAAGCGATTGATGTGCCACCACATTATTACTTACAAAAACCAATTGATACACCAATTGCAACAGATGTCAGTAAAGTATTAACACCGAATTCTGTAAATTTAGATGAAGCTGAGCAAGCTTTATTGAATGAAGTAAATAATAAATAATGACAAGGTTAATATCGGTTAAGTAATGACAGAAGTAATTGCTATAGAACAGTTAAAGCAATATATTAGTAAAATTGAAAAACTGGAACACTCTAAATTAGAATTAGCTGAAGATATAAAAGAAGTCTTTGCTGAAGCAAAAGCTAATGGATTTGATGTGAAAACCATGAAGCAAGTATTAAAATTAAAGAAGCTTGACAAGAATAAACTGGCAGAACAAGAAGCTATATTAGAGCTTTATAGACAAGCTTTAGATTTATAGCTTAAGACTTTCATATGTTTTAAAGAAGCATTAATGAGAGTGTTCAATGAACTGTGTCAAATTGTCAAGCTTTACGACAAAGTCGAAGCAATATAGAAAAACACGGTGTTAAAATTGACTGGACTGCTTCGACTAGCTACAGCCTTAGCTCAGACGAATCTTATTGACACAGTTCGTTGAATACTCTCGTTTTTCTGAATCAACTATGATTTGCTTCAGGCTTTTCGTTTCGTAGTGACGATGACAGTTGAGAGTATGCACGGTTTTTTTAATTTGAACATTAATATACCACATACAAGGCGTCATCACGAGGAGCCGCTAGACTCCGTGGTGATCTACAAATAAGTGCTAGTGTGCTAGTAAGAGAGAGACGTACAGGAAATAGAAAAAGCTGGATTGTTTCGATTTTTAACAAAATCTCAAGTAAGACGACATTTTTAAAAACCATGAACGATCACTAACAGTTTGGTGCAGTTCATTGAACCATATACGTCAAGTTAAGGAAAATTGATGCTCAAGCAAGACACGTGGAGTGTTTGCAAAGGCAGCTCATGCCGTCACTTTTTTCCTTTTAACTTGACATGTATGATTCATGAACATTTTCTCATTAATGCTATAATTTTTTTAACCTACCAACTTTTGCGTTTCCTTGACCTACATTTCTATTAATAACACAAATTATATCTCCTCACCATGGAATTATTTACTTCTTTTACTGAAAATTTATTATCACCTCCTATATTATTTTTTTCTCTTGGGGTTATCGCAGGCCTTTTAAAGTCAGATTTAGAAGTACCAGAACAAATTAGTCGATTTCTTGTCATGTATATAATGATGGCAATAGGTTTTAAAGGTGGAATCGCAATTGCAGAAACAAATACTATTAATAGCGCAGTTATTTTTACTATTCTTGCAGGTATGGGTACTGGTTTTATTCAGCCATTTATTGGCTATTATATATTGAAATTAACAACAAAGTTAGATGATTTGACAGCAGCAGCTGTAGCTGCTCATTATGGCTCTATAAGTATGGTAACATTTGTAACTGCTGTAAGTTTTTTGGGAATAAATTCTATTGTTTATTCAGGATATATTGTCGCAGTACTTTCTTTAATGGAAGCTCCAGCTATTGTAAGTGGTTTGTTAATTGCATATAAATCTCAGCCAAGAGTAGCAAAGGATAACCCTCAATCGCTATTGAAGCTTATGCAAGAAATAGCAACCAATGGATCAATATTGCTATTAATGGGGTCGTTTCTTGTAGGGTGGATGTCAGGAGCTAAAAGCATGGAAAAAATGGAAGGATTTTTAATCACTCCATTTTATGGAATCTTAACATTTTTCTTACTAGATATGGGATTACTAGTTTCAAGGCATTTATCTGATTTAAAAGAGTTTAATCTGAAGTTAGT
Organism: Candidatus Trichorickettsia mobilis; assembly: GCF_034366785.1. Lineage (NCBI taxonomy): Bacteria > Pseudomonadati > Pseudomonadota > Alphaproteobacteria > Rickettsiales > Rickettsiaceae > Candidatus Trichorickettsia > Candidatus Trichorickettsia mobilis. Next base: position 907,101 of record NZ_CP112932.1, on the reverse strand, counting down.
TATATTTGGTATTGGCATGCCTTTAATAGGCGGAGTAATTGGTATAGCTTTGAGTGTGCTTATAGAGTTGGACTTAGGCACCGGCTTTTTATTTACAGTGCTAATTTCTAGTGCATCTTATATTGTAGTAACTGCAGCAATGCGTACTGCCTTGCCACAAGCTAAGGCAGCTATTTATGTACCAATGTCCCTTGCAATTACCTTCCCATTTAATATCACTATAGGAATACCAATGTATTTTGCTATGGCTCAGAAATTTCTAGGTTAAAATTTTTGTATCTATTCAGGGGTTTGGCAAACCGCAGATGTATGATATATACACTAGTCTTATTAACGCACTCGATGTCATCCCCAGCAACGGCGAGAATCTAGGAATAAAAGCCTCAAATGCTTAGATGTACGCTGGATTCCCGCCGTTGCTGGGAATAACATCGAGAAAGCAGTTTGTTGTCAAACTCACCATCTGTATACCTGATACATTAAAGGTTTGCCAGAGACGTGAAAGATACAAATTTTTTAATACAGAAGAGAAGTGGATAGCAATAGAGATAATTTTATACTAATTTGTGTGCTCTCTTTTTTAATCTACTAAGATTTAAACAAACACAAATCAGGTTTTATCTTTCTTTATCACTTGCAACTACCTCTGTTAAAGTTACCCCGATTTTACTATCTACTACTACTATTTCGCCTTTAGCAACAATTTTATTATTTACATAGACATCAATTGGTTCTCCTACACCACGCTCAAGCTCTATTACAGCTCCACGACCAAGTTTCAATATATGACTAAGCTGCATTGTAGTTCTTCCTAGTACTACTGAAACTTGCACCGGCACATCATATAACGCTTCTAGTGTTAGTTCTTGATCCACATTATTATTGTCTTTTGTCATATTTTTTCCTATAATTATTATACTGTATTCTTTAGTTGAGCTAATATCTTTGTAATTTCTTCATCAAGTTGTGCTTGATTATATTCCAAGCAAGTATTAGACCATTCAACTTTGCAATCGTTGATACCCATAGTATCATCAGTAACTATTTGTATATTCTCTTTTAATTTATCTGGTAAATTATCTAAACGCAGAACATTAGCACAATATTCCTGTCTAGTGGAGTGTATTGTCAACTTAATTTGTCCTTCCTTATAAAACTTTTTGATACTACTTAATAGCTCTGTATGCACTATTTGTTCAAAATTTACCGGTAAAATCACATGTAATTTTTTAGCAATTTCATTAAGAATATGAACTGATATTGTTGCTATTTGTGTATCAATACTAGCAGATGGCACAATTGTTAATAATTGCTGTTGTATAAGCTCAAGAAAATTATTATCAGTCTTTAAACTATCAATTATGGGTTCATATTGAATTTTTGCCTCTGCAAAACCTTTATTATAACCTTCCAATTTAATTTGCTCAGTATCAATTGAAAATGTATCATGTTGTTCTTGATCTGCAAAAGAATCAATCACTCCATCCTCTGTATTGATAATAGTATGTAAATGCTGAGTAACAACGCTATTGATCAATTCTTCCTGATTAGAATCAACATTATTATCACTAATATTGACTACCGCAGTTTTAGGTAACTCACGAAAAACAAATTTGCTATATTTGTGCATAATCTACTATGTTATAAATTCATCTTTACTATCAACGACAACATCTATCTCACCATTATTAATAAGCGCTTTTGCTATATTAACAATCTCGGTACGAGCTAAATCTACTTCTCTCACTCTGATAGGACCAATAGCTTCTAATTCTTCTAATATGATTTTTGCTGCTCGTTGCGACATACTAGCAAATATAACTTTTTGTAAAGCTTCTCCTGCACCCTTTAATGCTATAGTTAACCTTGATTTTTCAACGTTACGTAATAATTTTTGTATTCCTTTTGCATCAATTTTTACCAAGTCTTCAAAAGTAAACATTAAATCTTTAATACGAACAGCAGCTTCAGGAGAACTAGACTCAAGCATAGCCATATACTTACTTTCACTATTACGGTCTAAGCTATTAAATATTTCAGCTATCATTTCAAAACTATCATATTCTTGTGTTCTACCTATACTACTAATAAACTCAACTCGTAATATTTTTTCAACTTTTTCTAAAACCTCAGTTTTTACATTTCCAATATTTAATATTCTAGTAATAACCTCAAAAGCAAAACTATCAGGCAGATGACTCAGTACTTTGGCCGCTTGTTCAGGCGCTAATTTTGATAATACTAAAGCCGCCGTTTGTGGATGTTCATTACGGAAATATAACGCCAACATTTCTTCACTAACATTCCCTAATTTTTCCCAAGTATTTCTACCTTGTGGACCACGTATCTCATCCATTAATGATTGAACATGGTCTTTATCTAGGACTTTTTCCAACAATCTTTCCGTAGTATGCAAATTACCTAAAAATATAGCACTCTCTGTTAAATCAGTATGCAATTGTCCTAATAATTTATCCACTACTTCTGGATTAATAGAACCTAAACGTGACATTGCATGAGATATTTCTTTGATTTCTTCTTCAGTCATTAGAGAAAATATCTTGGTAGCATTTTCTTCTGACATTGACAAAAGTACTATCGCTACCTTTTGGGCTCCAGTTAATCTAAAAATATCTTTAGCAGCAATACTCATAGTTATTTCCCTTCATCTAACCATTTTCTTAAGACATTGAGCATTTCTTGTGGATAAAACACTACAAGTTCATTAATACGTTGCGTATTAGCTTCAGATTTCAAGGAAGTTCGTTCGCCAACTTTTCCAGAGTCATACGCCTCGCTACCACCTCCAGGCATACCGCCACCGCCTCCTACATCAAAGGAAGATGTAGCCATATCTCCTGATATTCCAAGACCTGTTAACAAATTATCATTAGCGCGTTTTACTTCAAATGCTTTTAAAGTAATAGGTCTAATTACCGTCACTAAAATCAATACTACTACAACAGCAAACACTAAAGTTTGGAATAGATTAGGTAGCTCGTCTTTTAACCAATGAGGCTCTTCTTCTGTGTCGAATAGATTAAGATCACTGTTAAATTGCATGTTTATAACTTCTATTTTATCTTTACGCTCCGCATCAAAACCAACTGCTACTTTTACTAAATTAGTAATTTTTTCAATTTCGTCATTACTTCTTGGAATATAGTCCGTTTTCTGAGTTTCAGCATTAGGTTTGTAAGTACCATCAACCAGCACTCCAATAGATAATTTAGTAACAACACCACTTTCACTAATTTGGTTTTTAACAGTTCTAGATATTTCATAATTGGTGGTCTGATCGCTCTTTTCGGTAGTAGCAAGATTTTGATTTTGCGCTCCTCCAGCACCACCACCAGGTATATTATTGGCTACCGAGATATCAACATTATCTTCACCACCTACGGGAGTACTTTCTCGTTCGTCCATAGTTTGCACTGAACGTATTACCGCACTATCAGGATCATATGATTCTGTATTAATAACTGTGCGATCGAAATTCATTTCTACCGCTACTTGAGCTTTAGCTTTACCAGCCCCCAAAGATTGTTCTAATAAATCTTCTATCACTTTTTTTAATCTATTTTCGTAGGCGACGCGATATTCTTCACCACGAGCGCCAGAAAATTCTGCTTCTTCATCTTGAGCACCAAGCTTGAGAGATTTACCGTAGCTATCTACAATTGTCACATTTTTGATATCTAAACCTGGTACAGCAGTGACTATAAAGTGACTTACAGCATCCACCTCAGCTTTATTAAAGTTTTTTTTGTTTTTAAAGCGAATTATTACAGAAGCACGAGGATCCAAACGCTCTTTAGAGAAAATCTCTTTCTGTGGCAGCACTAAATGCACTCTGACCTTATCCACTTGTTCGAAAGAAGCAATAGTTCTAGCAATTTCTCCCTCAAGCGCCCTAACCATCTTAACATTCTGCGAGAAATTAGTAGTACCAATACTATCTTCCTTGTCAAAAATCTCGTAACCAACTATTGAACCCTTATTAGGTATCCCTGCTTGAGCTAAATTTACTCTAGCCTTTACTACTTGATCTCTAGGCACTTTGATAGTATGACCATCATCTAACAACTGATATGGTATATTTTTACTCTCAAGCTCTTGTATAATTTTACCGCTATCTTCTGCTTCTAATTCTGAATACAGCAAAGCCATATCCTTACCAGAGATTTTTGAGATGTACACTATAAATAACAAGACAAAAGTCAGTATACCTAGGCAAACAGCCGCAAGTCGTACATGACTCATATCTTTAAAAAATTGAATTATAACTGGCATCAATAACAGCTCTCAATTCAAATTAATGTTGAATAAAAACTTACTCTAAAAACAAAACTACTTTATCCAGTAAGTTACAGGATTTGGATGTGCTACATCCTCGATCAAATATCGCAGTCCCATGGTTACTCTAAGTATTAACCATATTAAAATGCACATACTTAATACTACTTGCATAACCGAAGTAGCATTTATCGTCATCGATATTACAGTGCCCACTACCCATATAGCAAATGTTCTTATTATAAATGAGTAGTGACTAATAAAAATATCATCTTTTGTGTTATTACGATTGTAATAGGACACAATTGCCCCGATTATAGGCAATAATGGCGCCACGCTTCCACATAAATAAAAAACGTAGATGATGATAAGATTTTTTTTTCCTGGCTGCAAGTACTGTTTAATTTCATCATTCATTTTATTTTAGCTTACATAATCTTACAACAAATATCTCATACCACAATCGTGTTTAAGTAAACATACTTAAATTATTCAAGAGTGTTCAATAAACTGTGTTAATTAAGGTATAAGATTAGCCATTGTTCATTGAATACTCTCGAATGATTCAAAAAACAATTTTTGAGAGTAGTGTAGTATATAATAGACGAAGGTCAAAATTGCAGAAGCGCTAGGAGTCGTAGAGTCGAAGCGCAGAGCGTACATAAGTTTGCTGCGCACTAGAGATCTCTAACGACGACAACGCAATTCTCAATTTTCACCGAGTATATACCACAGTATGCATAACACTACCCTGTCTGATATATTCTATTTCACTATCAGTAAAAACTTGTAAAATTACTTCTATTGTATCTTGGACACCATCTTGCCTTTTAATCACGCATTGTAAACGTTGATATGGTTCAATAGAATCTTTTAAGCCATTAATTTCTATTTCTTCTGAACCAGTAAGCTTGCAGTCTTTTCTAGTTAAACCATTGGCAAAAACTATTGGCAACACTCCCATACCAGCCAAATTCGATCTATGTATGCGCTCAAAGCTTTCAGCAATGACTGCTTTCACTCCCAGTAAACTAGTTCCCTTAGCAGCCCAATCTCTAGAAGAACCAGTACCATATTCTGCACCCGCTATAACCACAAGCGGTATTGAGCGTAGTTTATAATCCATAGCAGCATCATATATACTCATCTGTTGCTGGGTTAATTGATTGATCGTCACTCCTCCTTCTATTCCAGGGCACATTTCATTTTTTATACGACCATTAGCAAAAGTTCCACGCATCATTACTTCATGGTTACCACGCCGTGCACCGTAAGAATTGAAATCCGCTTGCATAACACCATGATTCATTAAATATTTTGCTGCTGGACTTGCTTTATTAATATTACCGGCTGGTGATATATGATCAGTAGTAATTGAGTCTCCAAAAATTGCCAATATTCTTGCAGATTTAATATCACTAAGACTTAACATAGCTTTTTCAATATTTTCAAAATAAGGTGGATGATTTATGTATGTGCTATTTTTATCCCAATTATAAGTACTGCTTTTTGCTATTTTTAAGCTTTGCCAATATTGATCTCCGGTAAATACCTGACTATATTTAGCTTTAAAAATCGCTGAAGATAAAGATTGATTGATATATTCCTTAATCTCTTGCTGAGTTGGCCATAAATCTTTTAGGTAAACATCATGGCCATTACGATCGACAGCAAGAGCCTGAGTCTGTAAATTAAGATTGATACTGCCAGCTATAGCATATGCTACCACTAAAGGCGGTGATGCAAGGTAATTAGCGCGCACAGAAGCATGTACTCTACCTTCAAAATTTCTATTACCGGATAATACTGAAGCTGCAACTAACTGATTATTACTAATAGTATTATCTATTTCAGGAGCTAACGGCCCGGAATTACCGATACAAGTAGTACATCCATATCCAACTAAATTAAAACCCAATTTATTTAAATATTGGTCTAATCCACCAGCAGCAAGATATTCAGTAACAATTTGAGATCCTGGAGCTAGAGATGTTTTAACCCATGGTTTTGATAGTAAACCTAAATTGCAAGCCTTTTTGGCTAACAATCCGGCGGCAACCATTACTGAAGGGTTAGAAGTGTTAGTACAGCTGGTGATCGCTGCAATTACTACATCACCATGCCCTAAACTAAAATCTTTACCAGCCACTGGGTATTTCTTAGTAATATCTTGATCACCTTTAGCTAAAGAAGGTAATTCTGTTTTAAAATTACTAGTGATGTTGCTAAGGTTTACTCGATCTTGAGGACGCTTAGGCCCAGCTAGCGAGGTTTCTAAAGTAGATAAATCGAGAGCTAAAACATCAGTATATTCTGGGGCATCATTAGAATCACGCCACAATAAATTAGTTTTTGCATATTCAGTTACTAGTTTAATCTGTTGAGGATCACGTGCTGTCAAATGTAGGTACTTGATTGTTTCATTATCAATTGGAAAGAAGCCACAAGTTGCTCCGTACTCAGGCGCCATATTCGCAATCGTAGCTCTATCTGCTAAACTTAAAGCATCAAGACCCGGACCAAAAAACTCAACAAATTTGCCGACTACCCCCTTCTTCCTTAGCATTTGTGTTACCGTCAACACCAGATCAGTAGCAGTGCTATTACCCTTTAATTCACCGGTTAATTTTACTCCCACTACTTCCGGTAAAATCATCGGCAAAGCCCTACCTAACATTGCCGCTTCAGCTTCGATGCCACCTACACCCCAACCAAGAACCGATAAACCGTTAACCATCGTGGTATGGCTATCAGTACCAACTACAGTATCCGGGTAAGCTAAGGTTTCATTATTATATTTTTGAG